>JAFVEU010000226.1 GCA_017475845.1 Lachnospiraceae bacterium
AGTCCCGTTAAGATCCCGAGGATCAGTGCAATGAGCGTCCTGTAGAGCTGGAAACGTTTGGATTTAAGTACCGTCATCCTGACATGGTTTTTGCCGTATTTGTGCCTGAACTTCATATCCTGTCCGTAAGCACTGAGTAGTATCCCCCGGATGGCATTCTGGATGGCATCCCCCGGAATATTATCCAGAAGATCCGGAACCTCCTTCATACTGCGGGCAGGATCATAGTCCTCCCCCGGCACCGATATCTCCAGATCGATCTTTCCCATAAACCTGCTGATCACGACCTTAAGCTCACTGCCGGGGGCTGCATGTTCCACAAGTCCTCCCAAAGTCTCTTCCAGAACCAGTAAAGTCTTGATACTCTCTCCGGTATCTGCGCCCAGATCCTTAAGAAACCGGGAGATTTTTTCGGCCACCTCCCCGACAGCTTCCTGTTTTGCGGGAAATACCATAGTTTTTTTCATGATCCCTGTCCAAGTCCCCCTCTGTACTGATCTTTTTATTATACCATAAAGATCCCCATCCTTTTTCCGTTAATTTAGAGACCGCTCTTGTTTTGAAACACCTGTAAATGTTATTATTACTATCCATAAGGCAACTGTTCAGGGTCCTTGGGATCCCGGACAGTTACTCCGTAAGATCATTTTGACGGAAAGACAACGCAGAAGGGGTAGGTATGCAGAGGTCTGACAGTTTTGTTCTCGGTGCTCTTCTCTCCTTTTCGGGAGGGCTGCAGGACGCTTATACCTTTAATATAAGAGACAGGGTTTTTGCCAACGCCCAGACCGGTAACGTGGTGCTCATGGGCCAGAATTTCCTGCTTGGTAACTGGGATCAGGGCATAGACTATATGTTTCCTGTCATATCCTTTGTGGCAGGTGTCTTTTTATCGGAGTTTATCGAGAGCAGATATAAATACAATAAAAAGATGCACTGGAGGCAGATAGTACTCCTGTTTGAGTTTCTGCTCCTTTTTATGGTGGGACTTCTTCCTCTGGAATACGAACGTATCGCCAATATGACGGTATCCTTTGCCTGCGCCATGCAGGTTCAGGCTTTCCGCAGGTTAAGGGCAAACAACTATGCAAGCACCATGGTCATAGGAAACTTAAAGAACGGGACCCATTATATGGCCCGGTTTTTAAGAAGCAAAACGCCGCAATACCTCATATACTCGCTGCAGTATTATACGATTATCGTGATCTTCGCAATCGGCGCCGGTGTCGGCGGCGTATTGTCGAGGCGTCTGGGTATAAGAACCATCTGGATATGCTGCGGGATCATTCTGATAGCAGGATTGATCATGATAAAGGTAGAATCTTTGAACTTTTCCTATCTGAAGCGTTTTCCGGTCCTGCATGAAAAGTTAACAAAAACAACAGAGAAAGGGGATACAAAATGAACAAAGGAATGATAGGTTGGAGATCAGGGAGTAAAAGCTTTACGGATGATCTGAGCCGCAATAAGAATCGTATTGAGCATGATTCCGTCGGCGATAAAGAGGTGCCGGCAGATGCGTATTACGGTGTCCAGTCCTTAAGGGCTGCGGAAAACTTTCCAATTACGGGTCTGGATCTGCATCCCGAGATCGTAAACAGCATTGTTTACATCAAAAAGGCTGCTGCCATCACCAATAATGAAACGGGCAGGCTCTCCAAAGAAAAGGCAGATGCCATTATCGAAGCATGCGACGAGATTCTGGACGGAAAATATCTTGAAAACTTCATCGTAGATCCGATCCAGGGAGGAGCGGGAACCTCTTTGAACATGAATGCCAACGAAGTGATAGCGAACAGGGCTATTGAGATCTTAGGCGGCAATAAAGGCGACTATTCGGTCATACATCCCAATGATGATGTCAACATGGGCCAGTCTACAAATGATGTTGTCCCCACTGCAGGGAAAATGGCCACCATCCGTCTTTTAATGAACCTCCGGGTTCAGATGCAGTGTCTTCAGGTGGCATTATCCAAAAAGGCAAAGGAATTCGAAAAGGTAGTTAAAATGGGACGGACCCAGATGCAGGATGCCGTACCCATAAGCCTTGGCCAGGAATTTAAGGCTTACAGCGATGCGGTTTTGAGAAATGTGAACAGGCTTGACAAGGCAATGGAGGAAATGAGCACCGTCAACATGGGCGGCACTGCCATAGGTACGGGTATCAATGCTGATGAGCAATATATTGCGAATATAGTACCTACACTCAACAAGGTTTCAAAAATGGAGCTGAGGCATGCGGATGACCTTATCGATTCCACCCAGAATCTGGATCCTTTTGTAGCTGTTTCCGGGATAGTAAAAGCCTCTGCGGTTTCTCTTTCAAAGATCGCAAATGACTTCCGTCTGATGTCCTCCGGACCCAGGACAGGTTTTGGAGAGATCACCCTTCCCGCCAGGCAGAACGGCTCATCCATCATGCCCGGAAAGGTGAATCCCGTTATTCCCGAGGTTGTAAACCAGGTGGCCTTTAATGTCATCGGAAACGATATGACCATCACCCTTGCTGCAGAGGCTGGACAGCTGGAGCTCAATGCCTTTGAACCCATCATCTTCTACAATCTGTTCCAATCGATAGATACTCTCGGATATGCTGTAGAGACCTTTACCGATAACTGCGTCACCGGTATCGTTGCGAACGAGAAGAGGTGCAGGGAGCTTGTGGAGAACAGCATAGGTATCATCACAGTCCTGGTACCGTTAATCGGCTATCAGAAGGCCGCAGACACCGCAAAGAAGGCCCTCTATTCGGGTCGTTCCGTCCTTGATGTGGTGATTGAGGAGAAGCTCCTGGATCCCGATAAGGCAAGGGATGTCCTCGATCCCGTAAAGATGATCTGAGACGATCCTCACCTGCAGGCTTCCCCTTTTATCTGAAATAACATATATGCTCTTGCCAGATCCCTGTACTTTCCTCTGGCAACCGGAATATCAGCTCCCTTTAGCTTCACATGCTTTGAAGCATAGGAGCTAATACTTTTTAAATTCACAAGGTATGCCCTGTGAACTCTGAAAAAATCACTTCCGGCAAGAGCTTCCAGATCCCGCATCCTGCCGTAGTATTCTATTTCTTCTCCGTCAGTCATATGGAGGAGTATCTTCCGGTCGAACACTTCTGCATAGGATACATCCGAAAGTGCGACGGTTCTTATCTCACCGGATGATCTGATGCTGAAAACCCTGTGTTTTATCTCTCTTCCCGTATCATGCATAACCCTTTTATCCTTTCAGCAAAAAAGCGTCCCGCATCAATGCTCAATCCATTGAATCAAAACGCTTTCCATAGCATGCTGTCTGTTGTCACAACGGGACTTTATATTTGTATCGGACAAAAGAGATAAAAACTTTAGGCTAATTCATTTCGGGCATGGCGGGCAAGAAATTCCCTGTCCCTTAATTCCTTTAATTCCTGCCTGCGTTCAAAGCGCCTCCTTATCAGTTTCTCTTCCTCGTGTTTTCTGGCTATTGCTTTTTCCCTTCTAAGCTTCTGTGAGTACTCACGCTGACGTCTGGCGGCAATGTCACTGTCGCCTCTGTCAACAGTAAGGGAGCGTACCGCATCCTCACCCTGCACCCTGTCCTCATTATCCGGGGTTCCGGCATCGCCCTTTTCCACAGCCAGATCCACATGCTGAACCGTGCCCGCGCCGCCGCTCTCTTTAAGGAAAAAGCCGGTGGACCTTACCACACCGTCCCTTATGCCGTCAATTCCCCCAAGGGTAAATTCCGTGGATACGGAGCCGAGAAAGATGGCACCGACATCAGCTTCCTTTAAGTCCATAAGGATATCTTCGCCGCCTGCTCCCTTGCACCAGACCTTAAGCTTATTAAAGATCTCATCATTTTCATCTATCCATCCGTTACCGTCCGAATCATAAGCCCTAAGGTCCGCAAAGCCGTCACCGCTCTTTGTGCCGAAAAGCTCATTTCCGTCATTTATGATCCCGTCCCCGTTCTTATCCAGGGCAAGAAAACCCGAACCTCTGCCCGGCATGGATATCCTGTCCTCCGTCCCGTCACAGTCCAGATCGAACATGAATTTCTGATCACTTATATTTCCGCTTTCGGCTCCTGTGTTGATCACAAGGGGATCGCAGAGAGCGTTCTGTATAAGAGGGGTGCTGACATCCATATATTCCATATAACTCCGGCTCATCATTATATCTATATTAAAATCGATGGTCCTGCCGTCCTCGGTCTTTGCCCGGCCCTTTGCATGGAACTCTGTTTCTTCATATTCCTGATAGGTCACAAGGTGCATGTTGTTTCCGCCGGAAAGACCTCCCCGGATACGGTTCATGATCATGCGGAACAGATCATACTGGAACGCACTGGCTTTCTGAAGCAGATTTCTCCTTGTATAAATAAGACTGTTATATGTGACGGGATAGTATTCCCCGTTGATCCCTTCTTCCTTTCCGCCTCTCTCAAAGCTGTCGGAGCCGCTGTTAAACTCTTCGGACCCGGTCATGCTGTTTGCTGTGTCAAGGAAGCTCTTCCCGCTCCCTCCCTTTATCCTGCTGCCGCTTTGCATATAACTCCTTGATGCTGTCATGGATACCGTGCTTTCTGCTATCTTCATAACGCTCTCCTTTCTTCTGCTGCACATAAAAAGCGCCTGTTTCAACCATCAGTCCGTTGAAATAGACGCTTTCCATAGCCGGTATTATTCTCAATCTTTATGTCGGCTGTTATCCTGTGTATAAGAATGGAAATGTTGTGAAACGCATATTTTTTGTTGTGAAATGCACTTTATGATCCGGGAAGCTTTTGATCTCTCCGCAACTGTCCGGAACCCTCCGGATCCTGAATAGTTACTCTCTCCGTATATGCATGACCACCCGGTTCCCAAGGGCTTCTCCGGCATCATAGCTGTATTCCGTTTCGGAAACTGCACTGTTTAGGACCTCAAGGGCAAGGGGATCTCCCTCCTTTGACGCATCCCTCTGAGGGCCGTTATAGCGGAAACTGATGGTGGATGCCTCTTCTGCTTCGGCATATTCAACACCTATCTTTATCTCCGGGTCATTTAAGTCAGGGAGAAGGAGCTGCAGCAGCATTTCCTCAAGGGCTAAGAGCAGTCTTCCGTAGGATCTGCCGGAGATCTGGTTCCTTACACAGTAATTATCAAGCTCGCTTACTATCCTGGGATAATCGAAATCATGGCCCTTCACATTTATCTCCAGAACCTTGAGCCTGCGTATAAAACGCCTTGTTTTCTCCCGTTTCGGATGATCAAAGATCTCCTCGGGCGTTCCCTCCTCGTAGATACCTCCCTCATCCATGAAAAAGACCCTGTTGGCTATGGATCTTGCGAAATTCATTTCATGGGTCACTATCATCATGGTCTTTCCGGTCTTTGCAAGCTCCCGGATGACGGTCTGCACCTCTCCCACCATGGTGGGGTCAAGTGCGCTGGTAGGCTCATCCAAAAGGATCACTTCGGGATCCATGGCGAGGGCGCGGGCTATGGCAACACGCTGCTTCTGTCCGCCGGAGAGCTCATCGGGGTAGTTAAAGGCCTTATCAGAAAGCCCCACCGTGCGCAAAAGCTCTACGGCTCTGTCATAGGCTTCCTGCCTGCTTTTTTTCAGAAGATCCACCGGAGCCGCCATTATATTCTCTATGACAGTCATATGCCCGAAGAGATTAAAACTCTGGAATACCATGCCCATTTTCTGTCTTACCCTGTTTATGTCACAGGAGGGATCCGTTATCTCCACATCATCCATCCAGATATGTCCGGAGGTAGGCTTTTCCAGCTGGTTGATACAGCGGAGAAGGGTGCTCTTACCCGTGCCGGAGGGGCCGATGACAGAGATAACATCACCATCGCGGATCTCCGTACTGACATCCTTAAGAGGTGAAATGTCCTGATATTCTTTATTCAGATGCTCGATCCTGATCATTTGGCGTTTTCCTTTTTGATCGAAAATGTCCGTATTCCCTATCCTATCATTTTGCCGGCCGCATTACAAGAAAAACGGGCTGTCAATGCATAATTACTGGACAATCCGTATCATCTATGATAATGTTGCTGTCAGGTTTACATGATAGCGGGCTTAAAGCCTGATATCATAATAATGAAAGGATAAAGCCCATATGAGAGACAAGTCGCAGGATGAAGCCCAGATGGCCATTAAAAGAAAGGAATTCATAGCTACGGGATACAGGCTGTATGTGGAGAAATCCATCGAAGCGGTCTCCATGCAGGAGGTTGCGGATGCGAGCGGATACGGTGTAGCTACATTATACCGCTATTTCGGCACAAAACAGTCCTTTGTCGTGGAAGTGGCTGTAAAGAGCTGGGAAAAGTTCTGGGAGAAGAATATGAAGCGCAGACCGAACAGGGATTTTGACGGTATGACAGCTGCTGATATCCTTGAATTTTACCTGGATTCCTTCCTTGAGCTTTACAGGAAGAACAGGGATCTTCTCAGGTTCAATCAGCTCTTTAATGTATTCGTGCAGTCAGAGCATATGGATGGTGAAATACTCAGGCCTTATAAGGAACTTATAGGGAAGCTCAGGGAACAGTTCCATGAGATATATATGAAAGGCAAAAAGGACAGGACCATCAGGACGGATGAGACTGAGGAAAGGATGTTTTCAAAGACCCTTCACCTTATGCTGGCAGTCGTGACAAGATATGCGGTGGGGCTGGTCTATATCCCGGAAAAGGGCTTTGACCCGGAGGACGAGCTGGAGGATATGAAGGTTATGATGCTTAAGGAATACCTCCCGTAAAGATAAGCCCCTTAAATCCGTCTGCCATTTCAGTGGTAGGAAAGCTTATATCTATCCGTTCAGAGGCACTGCGGACCGTTTTGTCGTGCTGATATATGAAATCCTGGCTGAAATCATAGGACCATACCATAGGTCTTCTTAACGCTTCCCTGCCATCGGTATGTATTACGATCTCTCCGTCCGAAGGGCAGAAGAGATGATAAAGACCTATTATCCCCTGTACTTTTTTATCCGGGGACAGCGTCCAGGTATAGGGGTCTGTTCTGACAAATCTCTCTGCGGGGAAATAAGAAAATGTATCAAATTCCGGGACATCCGGATCCAGAGGAATCCTGTCTATCACTTCTACCCCCGTATTGTTTTTTACCTCCGCATCTATTATCTTTTTTACCGCTTCAAAGTAAAGCTTATACCCCTCATCGTTTGGATGCTTCACGTCAACGGTCAGTTCCTCGTATTCCTTCCCGCTGTCATTAAAGGCCGCTATGGTATCCGCAACCGGTATATCATAGTATTCCGAAAGCTCTTCTATGATCTCCATCTTTTTGGTATATTCCCTCTGGGAGCTTTCCAGAATGGAAATAAGATTGCAGGAGGGATACTTTCTCTCTGCACTTCTTATCATGGCCTCATATTCAAGGGCAA
The DNA here is from genome assembly GCA_017475845.1 of Lachnospiraceae bacterium. Lineage (GTDB taxonomy): Bacteria > Bacillota > Clostridia > Lachnospirales > Lachnospiraceae > NK4A144. Next base: position 7,393 of record JAFVEU010000226.1, read on the forward strand.
GACTCTTTCGGTCGTCATTCTCGCCATAGCAGATTATCATAAGGTCATAGTCCTTGCCGTCATTCAGGGTGTTTTCCATGACATAGCCCGCGTAGCTGCCGTTGCCTCCCAGGGAGATGTTTGTCATGTTACAGCTTACCTGATACCCGGATTCAATATATCTTTTCAGAAGATCAGTCCAGGAATTACCCTCTGTAGAGCCGCCTCCGGCGCCAATGGAATCCCCGTTTATAAGAATGCTTACATCTTCTCCCTTATTAAGCTTGCGGTAAATGCCCTCGTTCTCAGCAAATACTTCTTCGTGGCCTTTCCAGTTCTTTTCTGCTTTTTTCGACCGGGGATCTTTTTCCTCCTGTTCCCCGGCTTCAGGCTCATCCCTTACGGGAGCTGCTTCCGGATGGTCTTTTTTCTTTTTATCTTTGTTTTTACGGTCAGGTTTTTTCCCTGTATCCCTGTCAGTCTCCGGTACAGCTGCCTCTGTCACATCCCCTGCGCTCTTATCTATGCGGTTATCCTGCCCGGTATTTCCGCAGCCGTTCATTATGAGAAGGCCCACTGTCACCGCAGCTGCTATTCTTATTATCCCGTATCTCATGATCCTGTATCGCTTTCCCTTTAAGGGAATAAGACTATCCTGAACAGTTATGATAATATACCTTTTTTCATACGATATACAAGATAGATTTTGGGAAATCCGGTTTTTCAGCTCAATAAGATCCGGTCCGTATCAAGGGTCTTTCCGGAGATATCCTTAAAGCGGTCAAGAAGATCCTGAACCGTCATTTTTCCGCGCTCTTCCCCGGAAACATCAAGGATTACCCTGCCCCCGTCCATCATAAGGGTCCTGTTCCCCAGTTCCAGCGCGGACTTCATATTATGGGTTATCATGAGGCAGGTAAGCTTTTCCCTCTTTACGGTCTCCTCAGTGATAGCCAGTACCTTTTCCGCCGCCGCGGGGTCCAGCGCCGCCGTGTGCTCGTCAAGCAGCAGTAATTTAGGAGGATTTATGGTGGCCATTAAAAGTGTAAGGGCCTGTCTCTGTCCGCCGGACAACAGCCCTACCGGCTGCTTCATCCTGTCCTCAAGCCCCATTCCAAGCTTTGAAAGGGTTTCGGAAAAGCTCTTCCGCTGCTCCCTGTCTGAAAGGGAAAGCCACCCTCCCTTTCCCGCAGCCAGGGTAAGATTTTCCTCAATGGTCATTCCTGCAGCAGTCCCCCTTAAGGGATCCTGAAAAAGCCTGCCTATGACCTTTGCCCTTTTATGCTCCGGCATAAGTGTGATATCTGTATCATCAAGGATTATCTGCCCGCTGTCCGTATAAAAGCTTCCCGCTATGGCATTGAAAAGAGTGGATTTACCGGCACCGTTGGCGCCTATTATGGTAATGAACTCTCCGTCTTCCACGTTGAGGTTAAGGTCATCCAGCACCTTTTTTTCATTTACCGTTCCCCGGTCAAAGGTCTTATTGATATGGGATAATTTAAGCATTGTCCCTCCTATTAAGCTCTGCTCTCCTCTTCATAAGCGGGATACGGCTCCTGAAATAAGGACCGCTTATGGCTATCACCACTATCAGGGAAGACACCAGCTTCAGCATGTAGGCCGGCATCTGGAACCTTAAAGCCAGAGTATAGACCAGCCTGAAGATTACGGAACCGACTATGGCACCCACAGCTTTAAGGGTAATGCCCCCTTTGGTAAAGAGAACCTGTCCTATGAGGAGGGATGCAAGGGCAATGGTCACCATTCCGGAACCGATATCGATATTCACCGACTTCTGGGACTGGGCCAGAAGACAGCCGCTTAAAGCCGTAAAGGAATTGGATACGCAAAGGCCCACTGTTGTGGTAAAGGCGGGATCCACGGAGGAAGAGCGAACCATAGCCGGGTTGTTCCCCGTAGCCCTTATGGCAAGTCCCAGTCTCGTCCTTAAGAAGAAAGACAGAAAAAGGATAACGGCAGTCACCGCAGCGAAGGCTATTATCAGCCTGTAGCTGTCGGGGAAGGGCGTATCCTTAAGGCAGTCCTTCAACATGGTGAACACCGTTTCCGTCCTGTTCATATTCAACAGTGAAGCGTTCCCCATGATGGCTATGTTTATTGAATACCAGGCAGTGTTCACGATGATCCCCGCAAGAAGGCTCTCCACCCCCATCCTGGTCTGGAGGATAGCAACGATAAAGCCCGAAAGCACTCCCGCTGCCATGGCCGCGGGAATGGAGAGGATGGGATGCCCTGAAATGGCGGCCACCGCACCCACGGTGGCCCCCATTGTAAAACATCCGTCTGTTGAAAGATCACATACATTCAGCATGGAATAGCTGAGATATAGCGCCAGAACCGTAAGTCCGCCTGTGAGTCCCAGCTCCAGCGCCGTCTGTATAAGTGAAAATGACATCAGTCAAATTCCTCCGCTGTGGTTATGCTTTCCACCTTTGTGCAATAGGGTCCGAAGGTCTTTGAAAGCTCATCAAAGGAAAGCCCCACCTTCTCACATATTTCCGTATTTATGGTAGCAGTTCCGTTATCAAAGGTCCGTACAGCTGTCTCTGCGGGATCAGCTCCGTTTATAAGTATCTCCGCCACCATTTCCGCTGTCTCCGAGCCAAGGTTTGCGTAATCAACGCCGTATCCCAGGAAGGCTCCGTTAAGTGCGAAGGAATCAGCTCCGGCATAGTGAAGGATCCCTGCATCCGCCAGTTTTTCATAGATGGAAAGCTCTGCTGTCATAATGGTGTTGTCGGAGGGTGTGAAGATGGCCTCAACGCCATCGGAAATAAAAGCGTCTGCCGCCAGGCTCACTTCATCCACGTTTGTGCCGGTGTGTTCCACATACTCTATCCCCTTCTCATCCAGGAATGCCTTTGCTTCCGCTATGGCTGTGGTGGACGCATCCTGTCCCACGTCATAGAGGAGTCCCACCTTCTTTATATCCGGGTTCTGGGCCAGTATAAGGTTCATGATCGCGTTGGTATCGAGCTGATCCGAAGTCCCGGTCACATTCGATCCCGGCTTTTCCATGGATCCCACTACTCCGCAGCCCACGGGATCCGAAACAGCCGCAAAGACCACGGGAATATGGTTATCCTCCGTTGCTGCCTGCATGCTCATAGCCACCGGGGTGGCAACTCCCACCATCAGATCCACCTGGTCGGTGGTGAAATTTGCGATGATCTGTGATAACACATTGGAGTCAGCGTTGCAGTTGTCATATTCCACTTCAAAGTTCACTCCCTTTTCCTTTCCTATCTCGGAAAGACGGTTCTGAAGATTCTCCACGATCTGGTTAAGGGAAGCGTCATCCACATAATTGCAGATCCCCACCTTGTAGGTGGTCCCGTTCTTTCCCTCTTCCGCCGCCTCGACCTTCACGCTGCCGTCAGCTACTGCTCCCTGGCTTCCACAGGCTGTGAGTGATGCTGCCATAATAACTGTCATGAGTAATGCTGAAATCTTTTTTAACATTTTTTGCCTCCTTTCCCGGTAAACCGCTTTCCTGCGGCTTTCCCTATCAGGACAGGCCCTTCAGCAATAAAAAACCTGTCCCACAGTAGTAACTGCTGGGACAGGTAGAATCATCTCCTGCGGTGCCACCCGGCTTGGTGTAATGCTACACCCACTTAGCGCATACGGGTACATGATACGTACTGGCATATGCCGGACTTTTATAACGTAGCTCCTTACTCCGTCTCCCATCCTCCGGTATCCCGTTTCTGTTCGCCCTTAGAGGTCCATTCATCACTGCGCTCTGTTCCGCAATCCCACCGCCTGCGGATCTCTTTTACAGAGTGGTGCAGAGATTACTCACTCCTCATCAACGGTTTACAGGAAGATATCACAGATCATTATTTCCTGTCAAGAACTTTTTTTACTCAGACAAAAAGCACCGTTCTTTTTCACTTTACCCTTTTAGCCACTACGATGAGCCGTCCGTTCTTTTCCTGATAGCTGCAGGTAGAGAGTGTCAGGAGCTCATCTCCCCACTCCGCGTCAACACCGGTGTCATAAAGGGAATTCTTTTTTACATTATCCACAAAGTAGTCATAGTCCTTTTCATAGGTCAGGTCCGTGAAATAGTAATAGCGGAAGCGGCCCTTCTCCATGTCGCTGTCCTTTTCCATCCGGTAAACATCCACATCCCCGGGATCCTCGTTTAATTTCAGATCCTCAAGGGTAAGGGGCGGCGGTTCTTCCGGCTTTTCCTCCGGTTTTTCCCCTTCCTCTTCCCCGGGTTTTTCCACACTCTCCTCCGGGGCTGCGGCTTCGGAAGCCTCCTCCTGTTCCTTTCTCTCCCTGCTTTCCACCTCTATCTCCTTATCCCTTTCGGCTCTGTCTTCCTTAGTCTCCAGCTCCTCTTCTTCAATGCTGGAATAGAAGACCCCAAGGAGCTCATACTCCTTTTCTTCATAGAGGGTATCAAACTTCAGCCTGTCATGGCTTTTACCGTAGCTCTCCTTCGCATACTTTCCAAGAGAACCGAAAAGTGTCCCGTCCTTCATATTATGGCCGTAGATCAGGGTATTATAATATCCCTCCCTCCAGATCATGGCAATGAACAGGGTCCCGCTTTCCGCGTCGCTCCCGTCCAGGCTCCTGTGCAGAAAATAGTTCTGGCTCCTTGGTGTATATACCACGGGAGCATTGATGGAGGAGCCCTCTATATCAAGCCATCCCGCCACATAGGGATTGATCTTCAATATCTCATCATACTTGCGTAAGGGCTCTCTCTCTTCCTCCCCTTCTTCGCTTTCGGTCACTTCTGCTGCCTGCGCTTCCTCCTGGACAGCTTCCTGCGAAGGCTCCCCGGATACTTTATCAGCCTTACTTCCGCTGCTGTCCCCGTCCTCATCTGCCGCTTCCACTGCCGTTTCCTTATCCCCTTCTCCGGCCGCTGACAGAGAGACCTCCTGTTCCCTGAGGGCAGTTTGAGTCACCGGAGACCTCATGCTCTTTACGATCATGACTCCGGTCAGGATAAACAATATGACCAAAGAAAAAACAAGAAATTTCTTCATCGCCTATCCTTTCACCCTTCCTCAGGTGCAGATAAGGAGCAGTGCAAAAAATACCGTACTGTAGGGAGTGGTTATAAACCCGTTCTCAAAAAAGGATGCAAAGAGAAGGGTATAAATACCTGTCAGAGCAAGCCTTTTATCCGGGCAGAACTCAAGATCCCGGGAAAAAAGCGATGACAATGTCATTATGAGAAGAATCACCACCGCAATGAACACCGCAATCCCATGAACCGTCAATATGTCAAATAAACCGTTATGTACTTCAAACATGAAGAAATTCTTCATCACATAGGATGAACCTATGCCCGTAACAGGCTTTTTCAGAAATTCCCGCCACAGCTCCTGCCAGATAAGCTCCCTTCCCGAGAGGAGATCCTTATACAAAAGCCTGCCGTTCCATCCCGTCATACCCAGAAAGGAATAGAACAGAGTAAAGAGAATGCTCCCAAGGGTAAAGAAAATAATACATGCGTTATATATCGCGCGTTTGTTTATAATAACGGGTGTTAAGAGATAAAAAGCTCCAAAGACTGCCATGGACAGTGCCGCGGATCTGGCCTGGTAGCATATGGCAAGCAAAACAGACGTTATGAAAAACAGGACCTGCACATATTTAAGGTATTCCATCCCCAGATCATTCTTCACATATTCCAGCAGGATCTCCCCGAAGATGAGCAGAATGAGAAAGGCGAGTCCCACCATGTTAAAACCGTAATCCCAGCGTACAACGGGATACCAGAGGAGCATGAGAAGGGATCCCGCAAGAGCCATTCCTCTTTTGATCCTGCCTGAGACCCGGAAGCCCCTTAAGATCAGAAAGAAGATCAGTACCAGGTCAAAAACTATGAGAGCCGCCCCCTTTCCGGAGCCAAGGATAAAGAGGTTGACAGGTGTTATAATAACAGCCACTATGCACAACAGGAGCACCCTGTCCTTTTTAAGAACCTTCTCCCTGTTCTGCCCCGTATACAGAAATAAAATAACACTTAGTCCTATAAACATCAGAAGGGTCCCGAAGGGAGCTGTCAGAGCATAGAGCTTCTGATGGATAAAGGCCCCTGCCATAAAGAGCATCATGAGGATAAGGGGAATATATTCATATTTATCCTTTACTCTGTCCTGCATGTCCAAACCTCTTCTGCACCATTTCCAGTGCTTCAGCCACCACTCTCCTTATCTCCCTATGATACATGAATATAAGGAGCAGTACTATCCCCGTATTCCAGAGATAGAAGTACCTTACGTCCCTTATGACCATTACCGACTCCGCTGCAAGCAGGCCGTATGCCGCCATATCCCTGTAGAGTGACACCTGAAGCCTGGTATGGCGTCTCACAAAGATAAAGGCCAGTACGAACATTATAAAATACGAGCAGAAGGTAGCGACAGCCGCACCGAAGGAACCGAAGGCGGCTATAAGGAAATAATTGAGTACTATATTGAAGAAGGCTCCGGTGCCCGTTGCAATACCCATGCTCTTTCCGTCCTTGAAGGCCAGGGCTATGGAGCCTAAGAACCCTTCCATGGCTCCGAAGATTATGGATATGAGCAAGGGAGGCACCAGTACCCAGGCTTCAAAAAATCCCTTCCTGAACATAAAGGCCGCAATGGGCTTTAAGAAGAGTATTATCCCGGAGCAGCCCAGGACCAGGATCGCCTGATAGAGCCTGTACATCCCGGAAAAGAACTCATCCCTGTCTTCTCCTTTGTATTCCTTTACCGCCGACATCTGCCAGGCCATGGCAAATATCCTCTGTATGGTGGCAAGTATGGCCGGGATCTTGTAGGCAGCCCCGTATAAGCCGTTCTGGCTGCTCCCCAGCATGAAAAGGATAAAATACCTGTCTATGGCATTGTTTATCCAGCTGGCGGTGGAATACATGATAAGACTCCCGCCGTATCCGTCCATCTCTCTCCTTAGCTCCCTGTTGTCACTCCTCCTCTTAAGCCTCTCCGGCCCCTCATTGAGCAGGAACATTATAAGGGCGGAGCCGGAAAAGGCTGTTATCTGCGCAAAGAGATAGCCGTATATACCAAGCCTGAATATGAGCAGGAATATGAGGTTTGAAGTAATTATAAACAAGGTGCAGGATACGCTGCCGATGATCATCTTTTTTACTTCTTCCGTTCCCTGGCAGTAGAGCAGCATATACTCGTAGAAAACATTTGCGGTATATAACACGATAAAAAGCAGGAAAAAGATCCTGTTCTCCGGAAACAGGAAGGACAGGAGAACAGCGATAAGAGCTACGGGTGCAATGGAGATAATTGCTCTTCTAAAGCCGTGATACAGTATCTCGTCCCTGTCCTCCGTATATTCAAGGCCGTAGCGCAGAGCCGCCTCTCCGGCAGTTACGGTAAGCATGGGTACCAGAAGCAGCAGGGATGACTGCATCACATCCGCGATCCCGTACTCCGACTCCGTAAGGACTGAAGTGTAAAAGGGCACAAGCAAAAAAACCAACAACTTTGACACAAAGCTGCTGATGGAAAAAAGCGCCATATTCTTAAAGAGATATACGGTTTTCTTCTCTCTCTTACCCATGGTTAAGTCCTTTTACGCTTCTTTCCCCGGCAGCTCCTTCCTCCGCTCCGTCTTTTTCAAAGACCGTAAGCAGCAGGAATAAAAGCAGGGGAGAATAATCCGCCCACATGAGATCCATATCTATAAAGGATTCTATAAAGATCGCAAAGACCGCGGCTATTGCGCAGAGCTTCTTCCTGCTGCCGGTATCCACAGCCTCTCCGGCTTTTATCAGCCTGTTCCATATTATCATAAGGGACCCCGCGAATACTATGATCCCGTGAACTGCAAGGATATCATACATGGCATTATGTATATTATACTCGAAAAAGGACTTAAGCTCCCTTCCCGAGCCTATGCCCGTAAGCAGCTGGGTCTTCAGTATTTCCCATACCTCAAGCCAGATCTGCTCCCTGCCGGAGAACACATTCTTGTAGAAAAAGGGCAGCTTTATATTGTAACCCGTTGATCCTATAAGCACATAGGCTCCCACGAAAACAAGGGATCCGAGGGTGGCAAACAGTATGAGACCCCTGTATATCTTTTTATGCTTCCACCAGGCTGCGGGAAAGATATAGTAGAAAAAGATAAAAAGGACCAGGGCAAAGAAGGCTCCTCTGGCCAGATGCCAGAACACCAGGGTAATGACCCTCACAAAGGAAATGACTATAAGGAAGCCGTAGATCTCCTTTTTCTCAGCTATGGCCTGAAGCATCACCATTCCCCCGAAAAAGGTGAATACGGTGACCGTGGCACCGGTATTGGAATTATAGGAAAAAGCCCTGTCATAGATAAACCAGGAAATGAACATGATGAGGAAAAAGACCTCAAGCATCTTTCTCTGCCCCTTTGTCACCCGGATATTGACCGCCAGATAAAGGATCAGGAGAAAATCCGCTATTATCAGGATGCATCCCTTACGGGACCCGATGAGAAAAAGATTGATAACAGCTATTATTAATGTCAGGGCAAGCACCGGGAGCATCAGATCCCTCTCCCTTATCTTTTCCCTTATATCTATGTTCGCGATAAAGAGGATCGTGAGACACACAAAGATTATCAGGGAATTGTAGATCTCCGTCACGTGGTAGAATAAAGGAAAGGTCCAGGTTCCGGCATAAAACACCATCATGGCGATAAACGCTGTATAGTTAAGGATATTTCTTATCTTTTCAGATCTTCCAGAATCCGGCAAAGCTCCGCCGCCCTCTTTTCCCAGCCCGTGCTTTCCCTGTCAAGGGACTTTAAGAGCCGTTGATTATTCCCGTTTTCAAGGATATATGCTATCTTTCGTCCGATCTCAGAAATGTCTCCGGTATCATCGATGACATCGTTATCCTCCATATCCTTAAATAACTCCCTGACACCGCATTCCCGGGAGATAATTATATCACAGCCGGAAAGAAGCGCTTCCACCGGAGCCAGACCGAAGGTCTCGAAAACGGAATTCTGTATGTAGATACGGGAGGAAGCGTACAGCGCTCTCATTTCCACGGTGCCGATAAGACCATGATCCACCACAAAACCGTAGGAATCGATCTCTTCACTGTCTGCTCCCTTATCTCCCGCGATATCAAGCCTTATATCCAGCCCTTCCTTCTCCCTAAGCTGCTCTATGGCCTCGCATATCTTTATGATCCTTTTCCGGGGCATCCCTCCCCCCACGGATAAAAGGGATATGGGGCCTTTTTCTGTCCTTTTATGGTTTACATAAAATCCGCTCCAGTCCACCCCGTTGGTAAGATGCCCGATCTTCCCGTCGTACCGGAGATAATTATCCTTAAGCCACCTTTCAAAGGTGGGTGATACAGCAAGGATAAGGTCTGCAAGCTCCATCATCTGCCTCTCGTCAGCAGCCATTCTCTCATCCGGGACACGGTTTATCCTGTTTTCATGCTCCACGGCTCCATGCATTATGTAAACCGAGGGGACTCCCGCTTTTTTTGCCTGCTTCATCCCCAGTATATTCTGTCTGGAGTGTCCGGAAAAGATCACCGCATCGGACATAGGGATCTTTCTCATTATCTCCATGGCCCTTGAGAGCTTTCCCCTGGACTTAAGATACAGGGTATTTAAGGGCATGGCGGCAAGCAGGGCTAATGTGGCATTGGCAGGGCCGGTACCGCTGAAGCAGTCCCCCACCAGAAAATATCTTTTTTCCGAAAGGTATTCCTTCTTTCCCTCCGCCATGGCGGAAAGAGCAGCTCCAAAGCCCATTTGATCCCTGTAGAGCTTCCGCTTCCTCAGGGCAAACTGAAGACAGAGCAGGGGATACATCCACTTTGACCTCCTGTAATACCCTGCCCCCCGGTTCCTGAAGAACTCCCTGTCATAGCCCTTGAACCAGGTGGATTCATTCTCCAGCGTGGAGGCGATCTTTATGGGAATATAGGTAATTTTCAGGCCCTTTTTCAGGGCATCGAAAAGGAAGATATTTTCCTCTCCCATACCGTATTTTGCGCCGGCACCAAAGAGTTCATCCATCCTGAGCCCTGCCCTTTTTATGGCAGACAGGCGGAAGGCTATCTCCGGGGAAAAGATCTTCATGGAATGAAGGCGGTCAAGGCTGCCCTCTCTTTTCAGCACAGGCTCATGCCTTTCAGGCCTCTCAATAAAAAACACCAGGATATCCGAATCCGGATTCCTGCGAAAAGCGCTCTCTATGGTCTTCTCATAATCATCTTCATACTGCACATCATTATCACAGAAGATGCAGTATTCCGCTCCCGAAACAGCCGCTTCCCTGAGCGCCATGTTCCGGCTCCGGGAGAGCCCTCTCTCTCTGGTCTTTATGAGCAGGGAGTTTCCCACTCTTTCCCGGCCTTCCTCATCACACTGGTCGATCACTATGGAAGGACCGGTTATCTTAAGCCTTTTCAATATGGAGGTGTCGCTCAATCCCATGGCGGAAAGAAGGACAGTTACAGAAGCCATCAGATCCTCCTCATCACAGCATGGAAAGCGTAAAACATAAAGCACCAGGCGCTCCTTATGATCCCCAGATGCTCCACGTTCCTGTAAAGATTCCAGATCCGTTTAATGGCTGTGAGCTTATTTGAAGAAAGGGTGCCGCCGCTCCTTCTGTAGATGGTAAGGGGACGGTTTAAGCCCCAGGCGGGGATCCCTGTCTTCATCACCTTCCACCAGCAGGCTGTGTCTTCACTGGGCACATCCGGCATGTGCATGGTCTCCCCGGAAAGCTTTTCCGAGTCAAATATCACGGTACTGGTAAAAATGGTGGTGTTTTTAAGGGCTGCGGAGTATTCCATATGGAAAGGGACCTGGACTATCTTATCCACGGAAACTCCCATGTCATCCGCAAACTCATAGCCGGTAAAGGTGAATTCCGCTCCGATCTTTTCCTGAAATACTATCTGCTCCTTAAGCTTCTCCGGCTCCCACATGTCATCGGCGTCAAGGAAGGCGATATAGCGTCCCTCCGCAGCATCTATGCCCATGTTTCTCGCATTGGCGGCGCCTTTTCTGTCAACGCAGTGAAGGAGTCTTATCTCCTGCAGAGCCTTCTTTTCCTTACGCTGTGCGATAAAATCCTCAATGATCTTCACACTGTCATCTTCCGAATGATCATTTATAAGGATCATCTCCCAGTCGGTGAATTCCTGGGCCACAACCGACATCATGGTGTCATATATGAACCTTCCGGCGTTATGGACCGGTATTATCACGGAAACAGCTGCCTTCATTCCTCCGGATCACCCCCGTTTTCCATCCTCTCATCAAGCCCGGTATCTGCCGCGGTAACTCTGTCCTTCGTCCCTTCCGTGCTCTCCTTCGTAAAGAGTATCTTCAGGGTGAGTATCATAAGCTTTATATCAAGCCATATGGAGTACTGTTCGATATAATACAGGTCGAATTTCAGCTTGTCATAGGGGAGGGTGTTATACTTGCCGTAGAGCTGGGCGTAGCCTGTTATTCCCGCTCTTACCTTCATGCGATAGGTGAATTCCGGCATGGTCTCCCTGAATTTTCTAATGAATTCCGGCCTCTCCGGCCTCGGTCCCACAAAGGACATATCTCCCTTGAGGACATTAAAAAGCTGTGGGAGCTCGTCTATCCTCATTTTTCTTATAAAGCGTCCCACCGGGGTTATCCTGGGGTCGTTCTCCTCAGCAAGTACCGCAACTCCCTTTTTTTCGGCATTCTCTATCATGCTGCGGAACTTGATTATATTGAATTCCCTGGAATTCTTCGTACACCTTACCTGCTTATAGAATACGGGGCCCCGGTCACAGAGCTTTATAGCCGCAGCCGTAATGAGCATAACGGGGCTGGTAAGGATTATGAGCAGTAGCGACAGAATTATGTCAACCGTTCTTTTTATTATCCTCTCTTCATATTCCAGCGGATTTCCCTCTGTCAGAAGGAGAGGAGTATCAAAAAGATGAACGGGAGAAGAACCGTTAAGGATGATATCCGATATCTTCGGCATCACATATATCCTCTTTGATTCCTCGTAGCAGTATTTGAAGATGATGTTTCTCTTCTTCGCGGGAATATCCCAGAGCATCACCGTATTGTATCTGTCTATGGTGCTCTTTAATTCCTCCATATCCACATCCGCCCACAAAACCTCCAGCACATTGAACTGATCCGTTCTTTCCTTCAGCTTTTTCTTGAAGTTTTCTATTGAATCCCCGCTGTATATCAGCAGAACGTCATAAGGACGGAATTTCTTCGAATAGAGCTTCCCGAAAAAGTTTATCCAGATAAAGGAAAAAACAAGCTGTAGCAGGAATACCGCAAGAAGAGGCAGCACTGCCGGGAACTTATAGGAAAGGAGCATTACTATGAAATAAAAGAAAACATCGGACAGAATACAGGTGAAAAGGAAGGAGAACATCACCTCCCCCACCTTCCTTATCCCCACAAGAAGGCCTCCGAAGACCTGGCCCAGGAAAATGAATACACCGATATAGAGGGCCATTACAAAAATATGGCCCCTGAGATACAGCTGTGTCCTGAATTCCAGATTGTAGATCCTGTTTAGGATATAAAGGATCATTCCGGAACAGACCAGGATCATGACCGCACATATTACCAGCATGTAAAGACGCCTTAACGCGTCAGATGACCTGAAATTCCTCATCCTATCTTTTGCCCATAAGCGCCAATATGACTGCACCCGGAACAGCGGGGATAGTCCGGATAAAGGGAACAGAGTATTTTTCCCTGATCTCCGGAGCTGCCAGAGGCCGGAACCTCAGATAATGGCTCAGGTATTTCAGCCTCAGCACCGAGGGTCCCGTTATGCCGATCTTGCTGACATAGTATAAATACCACCCGTTTGGATTCTGTTCCCTCAGCTCCTTAACCCTGTCCGTAAGCCCGTTTTCCGTAAGGATACAGACTGTAAGCACCTTATCCATGACAGAGAGCTTATACTCCCTGTCTATCTGATCATATACCACATCCTCGGGGATGTATTTCTCTCCGTCTATCTCCGGGAAGAGATGCCTTTTAAGTATCTCCGTCCTGTAAACAAGAGTGGTCTCTCCCTTAAAACCCTTTCTGTACAGCCCGGAAAGCGTATCCTCCGGAACCTCCGGCAGATGACAGCCGTAGAGGGGCCTGTCCTCGGTCTCTCCCTTATTGGCGGCTATTCCTGCGATATTCCCCTTTCCGGATACTTCATCCCACCGTTTCAATATATCAGAAACGGCATTCTTTGTAAAACAGTCATCGGAATCAAGACACACAAAAAGCTCGGTTTCAGCGGCTTTTACCCCGGTGTTGTGGGCTCTCATCTTCCCCCCGTTTTCACGGCTTATGATCCGGATATCAAGCTTCCCCTCCGCCTCAAAGCCCTTAAGCACCTCCAGACTGTCGTCCTTTGATCCGTCATCTACTGCGAGCCAGAGGAAATCCTTATCCGTCTGGGATAAAAGACTCTCATACAGCCGGGGCAGCATATCCGCCCTGTTATATACCGGAGTGAATACGGTCAGTCTCTTCAAAACTGCTCCTCCCATATCCCGCTGTAATCCGCCAGATCCAGATACTGGGGCTCCTTTAAGTCGTACTTCAGGATCACCCTGCCTCCGGTGGTGCCCACATAATTTAAGCCGCAGTCAGTAAGATAGCGGATCACGGGAGAGGTCTTTTCCACCACCACGAACTGGGTGTTGGTCCTGTCCAGAGCCTCTTTGAAGCTGTCTTCATCGATTTTTTCATACTTTGCCACCACGGAAAGAAGCCGGTTCACGTACTCGTTCTTCTCCGCCGTAAGGGCATCCTCATAGGCATCTCCGAGAAAATCAAGATACTGGGTCCTGTCGCAGGCTAACAGTATGGAAGGATCATACTGCCTGATCTCCATATGCATGTCCCTGTCCATGATGGCCACGGGAAATTTCATATCCGTATTGTTCCTTATCATCCTGGACACGGCAATGACCTCATCCGGGATCTTATAGACGTTCTGCCGGGGATGATATCCGTTTGCATAGGTAAAGCTTCCGAGACCGGCAAACAAAAGAAGCACCCCTGCAAAGACCACTGCCATCCGGCCACGGCTATTCCTGTCCTTTGTTATGTAAACCGCTGCCGCTGCCGGGAGCAGCGCATATATGGGTGTGATCCATAAAAAGCGGTAATATTCCTTATTTATATCAAAGATCCTGTCGATGACCAGTGGAAACAGGGGGTTGTAGACCGTAAACAGCAGCACTATGGACGGATACAGAAAGATCCGCTTCCACTCCCTGCTGCCCTTAAGCGCTGTAAAGATAAGCAGGAAAACATAAAGGAGCAGATAGAAGGAGCTGCCGTTATAAAGGGATATGCATTTGAAAAGATACAGGAGACCGTCTCCCGCAACTGAAATATACTGCATATAAGTAATATACCCCAGACAAAATCACATGGCAACTGCAATTCTTCCCCGGATCAGTATAAACGCCTCGATCCCAGCTCCCTGCTATGCGGCCGATACGGGGAGAGGGGATGGAGGCATTTGTCCCAAGATCTATCGGGGCATGGTATAGAGGACAAAATATCCCTTTACATACAGGATATAGATGACCACTGAAATGATGCAGGGCAGGGAGACTGCGGCGGATCTGACAAGGATCCGGGGATCTTTTTTTATCAGGAAAAGGGGCAGCATAAATACGAAAAGAGCTGCGGGAAACAGCATTCCGGAAGTATTTGACAGCACTATGGAGCCAAGGGACACTAACAGCAGAAGGAGCCAGCAAAAACCGTCCCTGTGGTCCTCCAGAAGTTTTATGTAAACTAAAAGGATCAACGGGATCACCACAGAACCGAGGATCGTCTTTCCTTCATAGGTCCTTGTAATGAAGAACTCCGACGAGGTGTATATGGTGCTGTAGAAAAAGCAGAGGAATACGGAAAAGAAAACAAAGAGCCCGGTTCTAAGGAGATCCTCCTTAAAAAGAGCTCTCCCCAGCCTGTAAAGTACCGTAAAGCTTAAGATTATCACCACCGCTTCCATAACGGTCTTGGTCCATACAAGGGGATGCAGGCCCGTGAGATAACACATGACGGCGTCGTTTACCGCATAATTATTGAAAAAGTAGCGCATTTCGAAGTGATCCTGCCACATGCCGGTGTAGGGATCATAGATCTTTATGCTGTCGGTAAAAAGGGAGGTGGATGCAGTCCCCACATAGTAGGCCGCGTCAAGGGTAAACTGATAGCAGTATATGATGACGACGGACACCGTAAGCATCAGGGCTCCGAGAAAGATCACAAAGGCCGGATGCTCCTTTATAAAGACGGCTGTCTCAGCGAAAAAGCCGCGCCATTTCCTTAGATTCAGGATAAGGGAGATAATGATGAGCACCGTGAGGATCCCCGCCCAGATATATGCTAAGAGGTGCAGAGGCCTGTATAACAGGGTTATGGGAATGCAGACTGTATCAAACAGTATATAGTAGAGAAAAAAACCCGTGATAACGGAAAGGGTCCCGGAAAAACGGCGTTCCTTAAAACGTCCCGTTATCATGGAACCCAGTATAAAAAAGATCAGGATATTAAATATAACCGCTGCAATGCAGCCGACAGCCGTCAGCATCTCACTTGTCCCCGTTTACC
>JAFVEU010000227.1 GCA_017475845.1 Lachnospiraceae bacterium
CCCAGAGGAGCTTCTTGCCGCTTGCCTTCTGCTTCTCCTTAAGGATGTCAACCATGACATTGAGGTTTTCCGTACTCTCGTCGATGTTTCTTCCTTCGGGAGCCAGATCCCTGTCATGGAAGCAGTAGTAGTCGATACCGAGCTTTTCCATGAATTCAAAACCGGCATCTGCCTTTGCCTTTGCAAGATCCATAGCTTCCTTGTTCCCAAAGGACTTATCCATGGTAGGTGAACCGAACATGTCAAGGCCGTTGGCGCAGAGGGTGTGCCACCATGCCATAGCGAACTTCAGCTGCTCCCTCATGGTCTTTCCCGCTACAACCCTGTCAGGATCATAGTACTTGAAGGCAAAAGGATTGGTGCTCTTAGGTCCTTCATACTTTACATTGGGTACATTCTTAAAATAATCGCTCACGTTATACCTCCTCGTATAATGGATGATCATCCGGTGATCCCGTGGAAGGGACAGCCTCTGATCACCATAATTGTTATAGTAACAATAATACGTTCTAACGGTTTTTTTTTCAATGATTTATTGTAATAATTAGAATGCGCTTCCCTGGATCACCCGGGGCCGGGGTTTGTTCCGATAAAAGGACAATTTATTTTCCCTCCGGCTATTGCCTAAGAGCATTTTTTGTAATAATATTGTAACAATCTCATGAAAACCATCATCGATTTCTTTTTCAATAAGCTGAAGGCATTAAAGAGCCTGAGGTTTCTGATATTCATCCTACTTTTTATCGTGGGAGTCGTACCGTCTGTTCTGATCTCGGAAAGCGTGATAAAAAACTATAAGAGCCGCGAGATCTCCTTAAGGACCACGGAAGTGGTGGATCAGGGCAGGATCCTTGCCACCAGGCTGGATTCGGAAGGCTATATCATGGATCCGGACAATCCCATTCTGGAAAATGAAATGACACTCCTTACGGGTATATATGACGGCCGGATCATAATAACCGACGGAAGGTTTCTTGTGATATATGATACCTACGGGCTGTCCACAGGGAAGACAATGATATCCCAGGAGATAATAAAGTGTTTTTCCTCCGGCGCCGGCTCTTCCGTATATGATCCGGACAACCGCTATATCGAGATCGCGGTTCCCATAAACAATAACCAGACCGGTGAAACGGAAGGAGTGCTCTTTATCTCCTCGTCCACCGACATCATAAGGGACAGTGAGGATGTGATAAGGCGGAAGTCAGGTATAATAACCGTGACCCTTGCGGTATTTCTCTTTGTGCTGGCGCTGTTCCTGTCATATCTGTTAGTAAGGCCTTTTAAGCGGATAACTCTGGCTATCGGTTCCGTAAAGGAGGGCTTTGGGGATGCACAGGTATCGATCCCCGATTATTCCGAAACGGAGGCCATCATGAATGCCTTCAACAGCCTGATGGAGCGGCTTAAGACCCTGGATGAATCAAGGGATGAATTCGTGTCCAATGTGTCCCATGAATTGAAGACTCCTTTGGCTTCCATGAAGGTCCTGGCGGATTCCCTGATAGCCGCGGACAACGTATCAAACGAGACCTACAGGGAATTTATGGCGGATATTGCGGAGGAAGTGGACAGGGAGGACAAGATAATCTCCGATCTTCTCTCCATGGTAAAGATGGATAAGAGCCAGACCGCCGTTAATGCGGAAGATACCGACATAAATGCCATGATCGAACTGATATTAAAGATGCTAAAGCCCATTGCGGACAAAAGAGGCATACAGATGGTGTTTGAGAGCAAGAGGGCCATCAATGCCGAAGTCGACAAGACCAAGCTTACCCTTGCCATAATGAATCTGGTGGAAAATGCGGTAAAATACAATAAGGATAACGGATGGATAAGGGTCGGCCTGGACGGGGACCATCAGTTCTTTACCATAACCGTCTCCGACTCGGGTATAGGCATACCGGAGGAATCCTTAGATCAGATCTTTGAAAGATTCTACAGGGTAGACAAGTCCCATTCGAGGGAAATGGGAGGCACGGGACTGGGTCTCGCCATAACCAGGAGCGCTGTGCTCATGCACAGGGGAGCCATTAAGGTAAGCAGCGTAGACGGGGAGGGTACCACTTTTACGGTGAAGATCCCTCTGAAAATTGCCATAACGGGGTAAACATGAACAGTCAGGGAAGCAGGAAAAAACTGAAGATTCTGACCGCGGTGATCCTGATGCTCACTCTTACGGGCTGCAGTTTTCCCTTTGCCGGGAAACCGGCGGAAAACAAGGCTGAAGGAGCCTTCGGGGTCTATTACCTGACACAGGAAGAGAGCCAGATCGTCTTTGAGAGCAGGGATTCCCTTTCAAAGGACTCCGGGATATCCGATTATATCCTTGCCCTGCAGGAGGAGCCGAAGGATATAAGGCTAAAGAAGACTGTAGGAAGCGAAGTGATGCTCATAGACTACAGGAAAGAGGACAAGGGGGCGATCCTTAATTTCGACGACAGGTATTACGAAATGCCTGTGGCAAAGGAAGTGCTCTTCAGGGCAGCGGTGGTACAGACCATCCTTCAGGACAGCGATGTGAACTACGCCACATTTGAAGTGAACGGGGAAACTCTCAGGTACGGGAACGGAGAGGAAGTGGGAAGCATGACGGATTCCACTTTTATAGACAATGCAGGAGACGAGATCAGTTCATACTTAAGGAAGAGGGTCAGTTTCTATTTTGCGGCCGCAGACGGCAGCACCCTGATCCCGGTGGAGAGGGATGTGATATACGGCAGCAACGAATCCCTGGAAAAGGTGGTCATGGAGCAGCTGATAGCGGGTCCCTCAGCGTATGAGGGCTATGCCACCATATCCCCCGGTACCAAGATGAATACCCTTGCGGTGAAAAACGGCATATGCTATGTGAGCATGGATACGGCGCTGGCGGATAAACCGGTGGATGTTTCCGAAGAGGTGCTGCTATATTCCATAGTGAATACCCTGACATCCCTGCCGGGGATAAACAAAGTGCAGATCTCCATAAACGGCGAGACGGACAGGGTGCTCCGCAGTGTTTTAAGGCTTGATGAGATATATTCCTTCAATGAGGAGATCGTAAAGAGTGATTAAAAGGCCCCTTGCTTTTCTGGCCTGTCTGTTCCTTGCCGCGGCGGTGATCCTCATGAGGCTGCATCCCGTAAGGGGGTGCCTCCCGGACATAGAGGAAGGAACAGCCGTCACGGTCAGGGGACGGTTAAGTGACAGGTATCATAAAAACGATTCTTACATTCTGGTTCTATCAGATGCCGCTCCGGTAAACGGAGATCAGGGCAAAAACAAAATCCTTGTATATCTTGAAAATGACAATGTTTCTCTTACGGAGCTTCCGAAGACAGGTTCTTCCGTCACGGTAAAGGGAGAGTTTTCCCTGTTTAACAGCGCCACCAATCCGGGGGAATTCGATCTCAGGGAATATTACCATATTAGGGGCATAGAATACCGGCTATTCAAAGGACACATCCTTTCCTGCGGGAAGAAATACCATGTCTTAAAAGAGGCACTCTTCATCTTCCGCCTTTCCCTGAGCCGGGTCTATGACAGGCTTCTGTCCGACAGGGACAGCGGGGTGCTGAAGGCCATGATACTTGGAGACAGGACAGGCATTGATCCCGGGGTGAAAAGCCTGTATCAGGAAAACGGCATCGCCCACGCGCTGTCCATATCGGGCCTTCATATATCTATCCTTGGCTACGGCCTCTACCGGCTCTTGAAGAGGATCGGGGTAAGGCTAAAGATATCCGTTTCTTTCTGTGTGACATTTATATATCTCTATGCGCTTATGACAGGGGGCAGCACTTCCACCGTCAGAGCCATGATCATGTTCGGGGTGTGCCTGTTTTCCGACATTGTGGGACGGAGCTTTGATCTTCTGTCCGCACTGTCCCTTTCCCTTATGATAATCCTCTTTACCGATCCCCTCTATATATATGACGCAGGCTTTATGCTGTCCTTCGGATCGGTTCTGGGCATAGCGCTTATTTGCCCCATGCTTAGGGAGGGGCTGCCCTTCGGGAACAGCAGGATCCTGTCCGGGGCTGAGGCCAGCCTGTCCGTAACCCTCTTTACCCTTCCCGTAACCCTTTATTTTTTCTATGAAGTACCGCTGTATTCAGTATTCTTAAACCTTCTGGTTGTGCCCCTTATGGGGATACTGGTGGTTTCCGCGATCCTTGCGGGAGTCCTGGGGCTCTTTATCCTTATTCTGGGCATCCCCTGGGGTTTTATCTGTCATATCATCCTTATCCTGTATGAAAGGGGGTGTTTGTTTTTCCGCAGCCTGCCGGGGGCAGGGATGGTCATCGGCCGGCCCGGGAGCCGGAAGATATTTCTTTATTACTTATTAATGCTGATACTCTGCGTAACTTACAGGAAGGTAAAAAAGAAAGGAAAGAAGAGGATGCAGAGGATGATCCCGGTGATGCTTCTCTTTCTTCCCCTGATCTTTTTCATAAACACATACAGGGGTGTGAGCTACACCATGCTGGACATAGGACAGGGGGACTGCAACGTGGTCACAGGCAGGAATAAGAAGACTGTGATCATCGACTGCGGGAGCTCTTCGGAAGAGAACATCGGAAAATACAGGGTGATCCCCTTTCTGAAGTATATGGGGATAAGCACTGTTGATGTTATGGTAGTGACCCACGCCGACAGGGATCATATCAGCGGTTTTGAGGAGATTCTGGATATGGGGGAGGAAAGAGAAGTGAATATAAAAAAGCTCATCATGCCGGGTACGGCACTTAAGGACAGGGAGAGCGCCGCTCTGGCTGAAAAGGCGGAAAAGGCCGGGCTGGAAGTCTGCTATATAAATTCCGGAGGAACTCTTAAGAGCGGAGATATGGAATTCAGCTGCCTTTGGCCGGACAGGGGGTTTTCGGCTGAGGACAGAAATGAGACTTCCACTGTATTAAAGCTGGAAACGGAAGGATTCTCAGTACTGTTTACCGGAGACATACAGGGTACGGGAGAAAAGGGGATGATCGGAAACCTGAGGGGTGAAAAAAGGATCACGGTGTTGAAAACAGCTCATCACGGGTCAAAAAATTCAACGCCGGAGGAGTTCCTTGAGCTTGTAAAACCTGAATATGCCCTGATCTCCGCGGGAAGGAACAACAGATACTCCCATCCCCATAAGGAACTGCTGAAGCGGCTTGAGGAGGCGGGGAGCGAAATACACCTGACAGCCCGGGAAGGTGCGGTAACAGTGACAGCCGGGGAAAACACCGTGTCAGTCACAGGATTTGTAAAAAGCAGCCAATGATATTTCTTAAGGAGGATAAAATGAATCAACTTGGATATTTATGTAAACCAATAATAAGAGCGGTCATCGCGCTCATAATAACACTGACCTTCACATGTATTTTTTTCTTAACGGAATGCGGGGTAAACAGGACATACGGGAGAAACCGGGAAGAAACGGCAATGCATTACGGCCCTGTGGGACTGAAGCTTAAGGGCGGCGGGGATAAGGTTAGGGCATCCGCCGTTATCATAGATGAGAATGAATATTATGAGCTTGTTAAGCAGGGAACCATGTCCTTCTGCTGGGATTCGGACGCCGGGGACAGAACCGTTTACGGAGGCAGCGAGTATGAGATAGATACAAACGGAAGTCATTATCTAAATGTCTATATCTCCGATGAAAACGGAAGCACTCTTTACTGTACCATGGAATTTGAGGTGGACAGTATAGATGAGGGAGCTTCCGGTTCAGAGGAGGCGGCGGTCACGGAGGAACCTCAGGAAGATGCGATCCCTCAGGAGGAAGCACCGGAGGAAGTGCCGGAGGCAGCGCAGGGAGAAGGAGAAGCCCCCGGATCAGGGGAGGCGGCAGTACCTGCAGCTCCGGCGATCCCTGCAGTTCCGTCGGTTCCGACAGCTCCGGAAGTTCCTGCGGTTCCTTCAGATCCTGCGGTTCCAGAGATCCCGCAGGGAGGTACAGATACCGGAGAAAATGCCGCAGGAAACAGTAATGCGGCTGTTCCTGCTGAAAAGACCGATACCAGGCCTCCGGAGATCAGTGTTTCCCAGGAGAAGGGAGGCTCATACGGTGAAGTCAGGATGAAGGTCAGGGTAAAGGATGATATGTCCGGGATCTTCCTTATCTCATTAAGAGAAGAAGGCACAGGAAGGGAAAAGGTGCTGGCAGGCGGTGATAAATCCCTGGGGAACAGTGCCGGAACCGAGGTGATGCTGGCAAACAGCGGTTTCTATGTTTTTTCTGCGGCAGATTCAGCGGGAAATGTGTCGGAGAAAAGGGTCTTACTGGACGAAAGCTTAAGAAATACGGATCTTGATGCCATAAAAGACAATGATACCGCAAGAGTGGTCTCTGAAAAAGGTAATGATAACGGAGCGAAGATAAGCAGCGGGAATGGCAGCACCGGCAGGAACGTAGCAGCCTCTCCGGTGAAGAACAATACCGGTTCCTTATCATCAGCGGAAGATGCAGATAAAGGAAAGAAGGAAGACGGGGGAAAGGAGAGTGTGAGCAGCGCAGCAGGGACAAGTACCGGAGGCGGGGCGGGAAAAACCCGGAACCGTACCGTGTCCTCACCGGAGGCCGAAGATGAGGAAGACAGCGAAACGGTAAGCAGCAACACAGAGCTTATCCGCCCCTATCTCTTTGATGAAGAGGAGGATACGGACAGTGAAACAGCCGGAGACGAAGAGAGCGGAGAAGAGCTTTTCGCACAGGAAAACAGGGCGGAGGAGGTATTAAGCGATGAAGACATGCTTCCCGGACTTCTTAATGAAAACAGGGGAAAGGGCGGCATAAGCGTAAGGACGGGAAAGATTATCATGATCGTGCTTATCCTCTTATTACTTGCCGCGCTGACACTTTTCCTCCTCTTCAAAAAGGGCATAATAACCCTTCCGGAGGAGGAGCCTGAAGAAGAAAAAGAAGATAGCGACAGGGCACACTGGTTTGTGGGACTTCTCTGATAGAAGCATGTACATGCAGATGAAAACGAAATCTTTCAAGGAATGATGCTACTCTAAAAGTAGACACGAACAGGTAGAAAAATGATGGATGATTATGTATCATCTGATCATGCTACCAGAAGGGAGTGTCTATCATGGCTAAGCATTTGGATCCGTTACAGAAGGAGTTCCTGATCCGGCAGTACAGAAGCAATCCGGATATAAAGGTTTCTGATTTCTGTAATGCAAACCACATCTCAGAAGGAGCTTTCAAGACCTGGTTGAAACAGTATGAGACAGGTGGCCTGGAAGGGCTTGTGAGAGCAACAAAGAGTGTTGAAAGCGTATTACCGGAGGGGATTGAAAGGACCGAAGAAAACTACAAGCGGGAAATAATGAAGCTCCGGATAGAGAATGAACGTCTTAAAAAAAACTATACAGTGGAGACAACGGAGGCTGGGGAGCAGGTCTACATTCCTTTAAAGCCGAAGAATTCGGAATCATAGATACCTTGTCAAAGGATTACGATATCAAGGATCTATGCCGCATGATGGGTTTGAGCAGAGCCGGTTATTACAAGTGGAAGAACCGGGGAAAGCCTGCCTGTGAAGATAAGAGAAGGCTGGTCATCAAGTATGTTACTGAGGTACATATTGCCCATCCTTCCCATGGCTACAGATGGGTATGTGCCTATATCAGGATAAACTATAAGGTTATATTCAGCGAGAGCTATGTTTACAAGGCATTCCGCTATCTTGGATTTGAGTCGGAAACAAAACATAAGAAGCGGAGCAGACCAAGAAAGGAACGGGATAAGTATCCTAACCTGATATTTACAACCTGGGAGACGGTAGACCGTCCAAGACAGGTTATAGTGTCGGATATGACGGCCTTCAGGATACGGTGGTTCCTGATAGAAGTCACGTTTTACTTTGATGTTTTTACTAAGCAGATTCTGACTTGGAGGATGGCTGACCGACGGGGAGACAGGGAGCAGTATATCGGTGGCCTTGACGATATCGTAGCCCTTCTAAAAGGGCATGAAGAGAAGACGATCCTGCATACCGATCAGGGCAGCGTTTACGCCTCCATGGCGTACAATGAACTGATCGCTGATACAAATATACAGAGATCCATGTCAAGGGCCGGGAAGCCGACAGATAACCCTGTAAATGAGTCTTTGAACGGCTGGATCAAGGAAGAACTGTACATCGATTTCAAGTTGGATGATTGCCGGCACAGGGACGAAATAAAGGATACCATCACCAGGTATGTCAGTTACTACAATAAGAATCGGCCCTGCTATGCTATTGGTTATAATACCCCGGATGAATACTACAGGAAATATAAGGCCGGGGAACTTGAGAAAAAAGACACATTTTCCAAGCGAATTTTGACAGAGGAACCGAAATTCGTCCAAAAGAAGCGAGATAAAAAGCAGGAGAACTCATAAGTGTTGTATTTTAGCGGATGTGTCTACTTTTGAAAAGTTAAAAGAACCAAAAAACGGCTCACGTGTCTACTTTTGAAAAGTCTTAAAACAAAAAAATATCACAGGTGTCTACCTGTGTAAAAAATATATCAAAAAAAATATTTTTCGTGTCTACTTTTCTTGACTGCTACAAGCATGAGATCCAGGATCACAAAACTGATCGGTGTCTTTTCAAAGAGGGCAAGTGCATCCTGTCCGTTGTCCGCCTCAAAGATACGCCATCCCATCCTGGTGAAATAGGCTGATACCGCGTCCCTGATCATTTTTTCATCATCAACAATGAGAACATTGTGTGTTATGTCCATCGCAAATCATCTCCATTAGAGTACAAAAATCCATTTAATATTATGGCACA
>JAFVEU010000228.1 GCA_017475845.1 Lachnospiraceae bacterium
GGGATCTTCGAGAACACGGAGATCATGAATGACTTCTACATGAAGAAGGGGTCACTTGTCAGTTCCTTCATCAACACCTGGTATGAGGAGACGGGAACTCCTGTCATTGCGGTATCCGCATCAAAGGGGGGCATGAGCTCCGTTTACTGGGCTTCGGAGGCGGCGAGCAGCGAAGTCACGGACCGGTTTAAGAGGACAAAGGAATATCTGGAGAACAGCGGATACACCGTGGGAAACCAGTTCCTTGTATTTTTACAGGGGGAAAACGACGTACTTGAAAATATCCCCGACGAGCAGTACCTTACTGACATCAATGTTTTTTCATCCAAGCTCTTTATGTCCGGGATAGATAAGTTCCTGATCATAAGGATAGGAGGGGAAAAGGGAAAGCATGACGCCTTTAAGCGCATAGCGGATCTGCAGACCGAGCTCTGCAGGACGGATCCCCGCTTTGTGCTTGTTTCCACCCTTTTATCCGGCGTGGGGGATGACCATATGGTGGATAAATACCACTATGACCAGGCGGTACTTAATCTGCTGGGGGCGGACGCCGCAAGGAACGGCGCCTATTTTGCAAAGACCAGGCGGGATCCGGAAATAAAGGATATTTTTACGGGAGAGGATTATGTGCCCGTGATCTATGACGGGATATAGAGCCGCAGCTCGGGACAAAGGAGAGAGGCAGCATAAGGACAGCTTCGGAAAAGAAAGGGAAAGGCAGTGGAAAAGGAAAGGATATTACTATTCATACCGGCTTACAATTGCGAAAAGCAGATAGTTCGTGTTCTCTCCCAGCTTGACCGGGAGGTCATGGAGTATATCCATGAGGTGATAGTCATAAATAACAGGAGCACCGATGACACGGAGGGAGCAGTGCTTAAATTCAAGGAAGAGCACGGGGAGCTTCCCTTAAGGCTTTTCAGGAATGAGGAAAATTACGGTCTGGGAGGCTCCCAGAAGGTGGCCTTTAACTATGCCGTAAATAACGGTTTCACTCATGTTGTCATGCTCCACGGCGACGATCAGGGCAATATCCGGGATTTTATCCCTGTTTTCAAAAAGGGCTACTACAGGTTCTATGACTGCGTGCTGGGAGCCCGTTTCATGCGGGGCAGCAGGCTTTACGGTTATTCACTTTTAAGGACCTTCGGAAACCTGGTATATGATTTTCTCTTTGCGGCAGTGATAAGGAGAAGGGTCTTCGATCTGGGAAGCGGCCTTAACATGTACGATGTCTCCATGCTGAAGGACAGGTTCTATATGCGCTTTCCGGATAACCTTATGTTTAATTACTGCATGGTTCTGGCCATGAAGTACTATGACCAGAAATGCAGGTTCTTCCCCATTTCCTGGCGGGAAACGGACCAGGTCTCAAATGTTAAGCTCTGGAACCAGGCGGTCACGGTCTTAAAGATGCTCTTTGACTACCTTGGGGATCCTGAATCCATAAGGGGGGAATACAGGGAAAAGGTCATCGAGGAATACAGGGCAGAGGAGATCAGATGAGGTTTTTCTTTGATTTCGGGTTCAGATCATATTTACTATGTCCGGTGATAATCTGCTTTGCCGGTGCCCATCTGTTCAAATTCATAAGGTTTTATCTTGTGCTTCTGGAGGAGAAAAAGCTCTCCTTTTTTGACGTCCTTTTTCTCTATGTAAGGACCACCTTCGTAAACCTCATTATCCCCTTTAAGCTGGGAGAGATCTACAGGATCGCAGCGGTAAAGCATATGACGGGGATGTACAAGACCGGTATACTCTTAGTGGTGATCGACAGGTTTTTTGATACCCTGGCCCTTCTCGCCCTTACGCTGCCCTTCCAGATCTTATTTATGAAGGGGGCGGATCCGGTGCTGACCATGCTTTTTGCGGGTATCATCTTCCTCTTCTTCTGCTACTTCTTTTTCACCTCCACATACAGATACCTGAATAAATATCTGATCACGAAGAAGAGGTCAAAGAGATCCATGGCTCTCTTAAACGCTCTGGACATGGCAAATTCCTGGTATTTATTCCTCAGGAAGCTTATCCGGGGGAGAAGCCCTCTGGTATTCCTTTCATCTCTTCTGGGATGGGGCATGGAATTCCTTGCCTTAAAAACCTTTGCGGCCACCTTTGATGTGGATTTCGACCTTGGGGCCTTTATCCGATATATCAATTCCCTGCTGTCCGGCGGGAAGAGCAGGCTGGGAAGCGCATATAATCTCATGGGAACGGTTATTTTCCTGATACTTACCATAGTGTTTTTTATCATCCACAGTACGGATAAAAAGGAAAACCATAAAGGAAGGAGCAGCGTCAGAGTATGAAGGACGTGATAATGGTCTATGACGACAGATCAAAGCCCGGTGATGAGATAAGGGAGATCACGGGGGTAAAATCCTTTGGCCGGATCATATACAGAAGAAAGTGCTTAAGGGATATCTTTGAGTCCGCTGCCCGGGAGGCTGCCGAAAAGAGCAGGCTGAAGGCGGATATACGGGACTATGAAGACTTTAAGAGATCCTGCTATAAGGAGACAGGGCCGGACGCTGCGGTGCTCCTTATTTTTTCCGACTGCATGATAAAGGAGGGAGAGGAATTCTCCGTTATCTTAAAAAAGGCAGGCTACTGCGAAGAAGATTTCCGTGTTATGAGCGGGGATAATGTGGCTGCGGTGATCTTCCACAGCAGGGAGGCGTTTATCAAAGCCTCGGATGCTGCGGAGGGAGTCAGGGGATTAAGGGAGAAGGTTCTGGAATATGACGGGGTGGAGAATGACGCCTTTTACGATATCTCCCGGAAGGAGCAGTTCCTAAGCTTCATAACCGGGGGCTTTGAAGCCAGGTTCTTCAATTCCCTTTCCGGAGATGAATATACCGTGGTAAAGAGGAGCAGCAATAAGGATAAGATCCGCCGGGAATACAGCTTCTATTATCTCCTTCCGGAAAATATGAGGAGCTGGTTTGTTCTGCCCTACGACTATAAGGATGAGGGGAGCGTTTCCTCCTATAAGATGCAGCGCTACCGCATGACGGATCTGGCTATCCGCTATGTCCACGGGGCCATTTCCACGGAGGAGTTTGAGAAGATCCTGGATATCATTTTCCATTTCCTTTCCGAAAGGGCTGAGAAGAGGGTCACCTGGAACGACTTCTACGAAAAGCGGAAGGAGCTCTATATAGACAAGGTGGAAAAGCGGATTGAGGAGCTCAAAGCCCATCCGGATTTCAAAAAGATCAGCAATTTCATAATAAGCGGCACTCCCTATTCCGGCATAGGTGAGATCGTTAAGCGTTATGAGGAAAAGTATGATTCCATGATAGGGAAGAAGAAAGAGGAACTGAGGCAGGTGGTGAGCCACGGGGATCTCTGTTTCTCAAATATCCTCTACTCACCTGAGACCAGCCTTATGAGGCTTATAGATCCCAGAGGGGCGGAAAAGAACGAGGAGATCTATTCGGATCCCCTTTATGATGTGGCGAAGCTTTCCCATTCCATTTCCGGGCAGTATGATTTCATAAACAGCGGCCTTTTTGTCATAACCCTTGATGATTCCATGGGGCTTAAGCTGGAAATGGATTCCGATGTCAGGGAGTATAAGAGGATCTTTGAACGGAAGCTTAAGGAAGCCGGGGTGGACGTGCCCACGGTACGGCTCTTTGAATGCTCCCTTTTCCTGTCCATGCTTCCACTCCATATCGACAGGCCGGGAAAGGTCATGGCGTTCATATTGAATGCGGTTAAGATACTGGATGAGATCTGATACAGGTCTTGCACAGGGTTTATGAGGTAAAGGATAAATGGATCCGGTAAGGATAAGGCAGGAGATCGGCAAAATAAAGGACTATGCCCGCCGCAACGGGGCAGCAGCGGCTTTTTTCCGGGTGGCTGAGGGGATAAAGGAGAGTATGGAGGACAGGCGCTATTCGGAAAGCCATGAGGAACCCATATTCCCGGATCCCGGAGAAGACAGGGAAGATACAGAGGGACTTCCCTTTATCAGTGTGATCATTCCCGTATGCTCTCCGGACATGGACGATTTCGCCCACCTTTTGGATTCCCTTAAGGCCCAGAGCTACAGGAATTTCGAGACCGTCATTGCGGACGGCGGCTGTGATGACAGCATTGCCGAAGTGGTGAAAGCCTATTTCGAAGATCCGGAAAACACCTTAAGGATAAAATACAAAAAGCTTAAGGAGAATAAGGGCATTTCGGAAAACAGCAATGAGGCCCTTAAGGAAGCGGAGGGGGAATATGTGTCCTTCCTTGACCACGACGATCTCCTTTCCCCGGATGCCCTTCTTGAAAGCGCAAGGGCAGCGGCAGGCGGGGCTTATGTGATCTATACCGATGAGGATAAATATGACGGCACCCGGGACAGGTATTTCTGCCCCAACAGAAAGCCGGACTTTAACCTGGATCTCCTTTTATCCAATAACTATATCTGCCACCTGCTCACCGTAAAAAAGGAGCTGGTGGATGAGCTTAAGGGACTTAGGAGCGGGTATGACGGAGCCCAGGATCACGACCTGGTCTTAAGGCTCTCGGAAAAAGTGCCGAGAGAGAAGATCGCGCATATTGACAGGGTGCTCTACCACTGGAGGCTTTCGCCTTCATCCACGGCGGGGAACCCCATGAGCAAGCTCTATGCCTATGAGAACGGCAGGAAGGCCGTGCAGGACTATCTTACAAGGCGGGGCATAGGGGCAGTTGTTGAAGACACGGCCCACAGAGGCTTTTTCCACCCCGTCTATTCCGGAATAGATGTGGACAGGGAGAGTTACTTTATCTTTATCGATAAGAGGCTGGAAGCCCTGACAGCGGACTTTGAGCGCTGCATGGCCGGCTATTTCGCCAGGGAGGAAGTGGGGATAGTTGGAGCAGCGATCATCGGAAAGACCGGGCGGACGGTCTCCAACGGTCTTAAGATCGATAAGGATGGCAGAAAGCTCCCGGAATATGGTAAAATAGACTTCAGGTTTTCCGGCTATATGCACAGAGCCGCCATGGCAAGGGAAACGGAAGCGGTGAGCATACACGCTTTTGCCATAAGAAAGGAACTGAAGGCCCTGATCGACAGGGATCCCTTCAGGATGTGTGAAAAGGTAAGGGAAAAGGGATACACCGTGGTGGTGGATCCGCATATCTTATTCAGGATAAAATGAGCGAAGTAACTGTTATCATCCCCAATTACAGGGGGGAAAAGTACATACGGGGCTGCCTTGATTCCCTGAGGGAACAGACCGAGAAGGATTTCAGGGTCATCGTGGTGGATAACCTTTCGAAGGACGGGAGTACGGATATCATAAAACAGGAATATCCGGAGGTCACACTGATCGAGCTTAGCGATAACTTCGGCTTTTCCCGTGCTGTAAACGAGGGGATAAAGGCTTCCGACACCCCCTTTGTCATTCTCTTGAATAACGATACCAAAGCGGACAGCCGCTTTGTGGAGAGCCTGTTATCCGTTATAAAGGAGGATGACAGGATCTTTTCCGTCGCTTCAAGGATGCTGCAGATGCTGCAGCCCGACAGGCTGGACGGCGCCGGGGATCTGTACTGTGCCCTGGGCTGGGCCTATGCCAGAGGAAAGGACAGAAGCGCGGTGAGATACAGGACCCGGGCCGATGTATTTGCAGCCTGCGGAGGCGGGGCCATTTACAGGAGAAAGATCCTGGACGAGATAGGCTGGTTCGACGAATTCCATTTTGCCTATCTGGAGGATGTGGATATCGGCTACAGGGCCCGTATCATGGGATACAGGAATGTGTATACCCCGGACGCGGTGGTCTATCACTTAGGCAGCGGGGCTTCGGGTTCCAGATACAATGATTTCAAGGTCCGGCTTTCCGCCAGGAACAATATGTATATAGTGATGAAGAACATGCCCACCCCTCAGATCATACTGAACCTGCCCTTTCTCCTTATCGGCTTCGGGGTGAAGGCTCTGTTTTTCATAGCATTGGGATACGGAAGGGCCTACCTTTCCGGGATAAAAAGGGGTTACATACTCTGCCGTGAGAGCAGGAAATACCCCTACTCTCCTTCGAATTTCAAGAACTACGTGCGTATACAGCTGGAATTGTGGCTTAATATGTTAAAACGTCTTACCGCCTGATCCCGGGGGATCATGACGAACAGGGAGGACTGATTTGATAAAGGACAATCAACGCTCCTTCAACAGAGCCCATGTGATACTTGATGCTCTGGTGATCGCAGCTTCATATAATCTGGCATATCTGGCGAAATTCCTGTCGCCCTGGGAGGATCAGAGCATACTTCACCTTCCGTACTATATGTACATGGAAGCGCTTCCCTTCCTGGTGGTGGGCTATCTCTTTCTGTACTATGAATTCAACATGTACAATTCCAAGAGAGCTTCCGGGCGAAAGAGGGAATTCTACAATATCATCAAGGCCAATACGGTAGGTATGCTGATATTTATCGTGGTACTGTATCTCATAAGGCAGAACCATTTCTCCAGGCGGATGATATTTTATTTTTATGTGATAAATATCGTCCTTGAGACCGTTTTCAGGAATCTGGTCAGATACTTCCTAAGATACATAAGGAAAAAGAGGTTCAACTTAAAATATGTGCTGCTCATCGGCTATTCCAAGGCGGCGGAGAGCTATATCAACAAGCTCCGCCTGAATCCCCAGTGGGGCTATGTCATAAGAGGGATACTGGATGACAGGGTGGAAGCCGGTACCGTCTACAAGGGGATAAAGGTTCTCGGTACCATAGGGAATCTGGAATATATCCTGCCGGAAAACAAGCTGGACGAGATCGCCATAACCTTAAGCCTGGATGAATACGGGAAGCTTGAGAACATAGTGGACCAGTGCGAAAAGTCCGGAGTCCATACCCAGTTTATCCCGGATTACAACAATGTGATCCCCTCCCGCCCCTATATGGAGGATCTGGACGGACTGCCTGTTATAAACATAAGGCATGTGCCTCTTACCAATGAACTGAACAAGATGGCAAAAAGGATCGTGGACATAGTGGGGTCGGCTTTTCTCCTTGTGCTTTTCAGTCCTGTGATGCTGATTTCCGCCATAGCCATAAAGCTGTCTTCACCGGGACCGGTGATATTTAAGCAGGAGAGAGTGGGACTGCATAACCGTTCCTTCCAGATGTATAAATTCCGCACCATGAAGGTGCAGGAGCCGGATGATGAGGAAAAGGCCTGGACTACCCCCGGGGATCCCAGGGTCACAAAGATCGGAAGGATCTTAAGAAGGACCAGCATGGACGAGCTGCCGCAGCTCTTCAATATATTGCGGGGAGATATGAGCATAGTGGGACCAAGGCCCGAGAGACCCCAGTTTGTGGAGAAGTTTAAGGAAGAGATACCCCGTTACATGATAAAGCACCAGGTTCGCCCCGGTCTTACGGGCTGGGCCCAGGTAAACGGTCTCAGGGGAAATACCTCCATACGGATGAGGGTGGAGTATGATCTTTTCTACATCGAGAACTGGACCATGAGCTTTGACATAAAGATAATGTTCATGACCATATTCACGGGACTTATCAATAAGAATGCATATTAGGAGGAAGCCCATTCCATGCCGGATGGGCTTTTTATTATCGGACCGTGAGGGTTCAGGAAAGGAAAAGGAAAAAATGACGGATATAAAGATCATGGCAGCGGGAAAAGAACAGGCGGATAAAAGAGGGCAGGGAGCAGGAAGACAGCAGCGACAGAGCCACCTTCTCAAGGATCTTCGCAGCCTATAAGAGCATTATCACAAAGAAGAGCGGATCCGGGAGCGCCGGGGACTGATCACATGTACTTATAAGGAGGGATAAAGTGAAAAAAGCAAGAATTATAGTTGACAGGGATTTTGTCATCGGAGAGATCGACAAAAGGATCTACGGCTCTTTTGTTGAGCATCTGGGACGGGCGGTTTACGGCGGTATATATGAGCCGGGACATCCTGAAGCCGATGAGCTCGGCTTCCGTAAGGATGTGATCGGACTTGTTAAAAAGCTGGATGTTCCCATTGTACGATATCCGGGAGGCAACTTTGTTTCGGGATTTAACTGGGAAGACAGCGTAGGACCAAGGGAAGAACGGCCGAAGCGCCTGGATCTTGCCTGGTTTACAACAGAGACCAATGAGGTGGGACTGCATGAGTTTGCGAAATGGGCAGAAAACGCCGGAAGCGAGATCATGTATGCTATTAATCTGGGAACCCGCGGTCCGGAGCAGGCCAGGGATATAGTTGAATACGCAAACCATCCGTCGGGAAGCAAGTACTCAGACATGCGTATCGCCAACGGCAAAAAGGATCCCTTTGACATAAAGCTCTGGTGCCTGGGAAATGAAATGGACGGGCCCTGGCAGACGGGGCAGAAGACCGCGAAGGAATACGGAAGGGTTGCCAATGAAGCCGCAAAGATGATGAAATGGGTGGATCCTTCCATTGAAGTGGTAGCCTGCGGTTCCTCCTCCTCCGAAATGCCCACCTTCGGCTCCTGGGAGCTGGAAATGCTGGATGAATGCTATGAGAACGTGGACTATGTTTCTCTCCACAGGTATTATGAGAATCCTACGGGAGACACTCCCGGCTTCCTTGCAAGAACGATGGATATGGACGATTTCATTAAGAGTGTGGCCGCCATCTGCGATGCAGTGAAGGGAAAGAAGCACAGTAAACACGTTGTGAATCTCTCTTTTGATGAATGGAATGTATGGTACCACTCAAAAGAGCAGGATCAGGAGATCTGGAAGCAGGATAAATGGAACAGGGCTCTGCCTCTCCTGGAAGACATATATAACTTCGAGGATGCGCTTTTGGTGGGATCAATGCTCATCACCCTTATAAAGAACGCAGACCGTGTTAAGGTTGCCTGTCTTGCGCAGCTTGTAAATGTCATCGCTCCCATAATGACCAGAAACGGTGGAGGAGCCTGGGCCCAGACCATCTTCTATCCCTTCTTCCACGCTTCAAAGTACGGAAGAGGAACCGCTCTTAACGCCCTTACCGACAGCCCCGTATATTCCTGCAGTGACTATGAGAACGTGCCCTATATCGATGCGGCGGCGGTAGCGGATAACGAAGGGAACGTAACGGTGTTTGCGGTAAACAGGGATATGGAGGAGGATTTTGAGCTGGATATCGACTTAAGGTCCTTTAAGGAGCTGTCCATCGCGGAGCATATCGTAATGCATAATGATGATGTGAAGGCAGTCAACACCGAAGAGAACCCTGATAATGTGGTTCCCACTGCCGGCAAAGGCGGCAGCATCAATGAGGGCAGGGCTGTTATAAATATCCCGGCACTAAGCTGGAACGTCATCCGTTTTACTGCCAAATAAAACTTCTTTGCAACTGTTTTGAATAAAAAGTACCCTCTGTTGATATGATCGGCAGAGGGTTTTTTATTGGGTATATTTCAGAATCTCCCGCCGGAACCGGTGTGGCTTCTGCCGGAGGAGCCATGGTCATGCCATTACGATCCGAATCGTAAAATTTTGACAATATCTCCGCTTTGGAGTATATTCATTTGGTTAGATATAATTTTTTACGGAGAAGTATTCATGTCTTCTGGCGGGAAAAAATCCAGGAAAAAGAAAAAGCGCCGCACTGTGCGGAAGGTGATCTTTGCGCTGGAGATAATCGTGGTCCTGGTGCTGGCAGCTGCACTTTATGTGGTATACAGGCTGGATCTTGCTGATACGGGCAATAAGGAATCCGTGGTAAAGGCAAAGGTCAATGAGGAAGTACAGGCCCAGATAGATGATAAGGAAAATGATGAGTGGAAGATGGACGGCTATACCAATATAGCCCTTTTTGGCGTTGATTCCAGAGATACCAATCTGGGAAAGGGCGCAAGGACCGACACCATCATGATAGCTTCCCTGAATAACGCCACCGGCGAAGTGAAGCTCTGTTCCATTTTCCGTGATACATATCTGAATATCGGCAACGATACCTACAATAAAGCCAATTCCGCCTATTCCTACGGTGGCCCCGACCAGGCGGTACAGATGCTGAACATGAACCTGGACATGGATATCGATGAATATGTCACAGTGGGATTCAAAGCGCTGGTGGACACCATTGACGATCTGGGAGGGGTGGAAGTGGATATCAACGAGGAAGAGATACACTTCTTAAACGACTACCAGATAGGGACAGCAGAAGCCATAGGGATAAAGGAGAGCGACATAGTCAAGGTCACATCCCCGGGACCCCAGACCTTAAACGGACTTCAGGCTACATCCTACTGCCGTATCCGGTATACAAAGGGTGACGATTTCAAGAGGGCCGAAAGACAGCGAACCGTGCTTACACAGGTTGCGGAAAAGGCCATGGCCTCCGATCTTTCCACTCTCAATGACATCATAGATGACATCTTCCCTCTCTGCAGCACCAGCTTTACCAAGGCGGAGATGGTGGAATACGCTTCAAGGGTCGCCACCTATTCCATAGGCGAACAGAGCGGTTTCCCCTTTGAGAGGATAACGGGCAACATGGGGAAGGCCGGAAGCTCTGTAGTAGCGGATGACTTTGAGAAGAATGTGGTTGAATTCCACGAATTCCTTTTCGGCGATTCGGAATATACCCCCTCCTCCACGGTTCAGGGGATAAGCTCAAAGATAGCTGCTGACCGGCAGAAAAACGGTCTGTGACATGGATCGGTATAATGTAGACGCTGTGATACTTACATATAAGCCCGGGAAGAAATTCCTGCGGCTTTTATATATGCTTGAAAGGCAGAGTATAAAGCCCGGAAAGATAATAGTGATAAATACCGGGGAAGGATCTTTTATCGGGGATGAGGCTTTTAACGAAAAGCACCCTCTCTGCGAGGTCCGCCATATTGACAAAGGGGAATTTGACCACGGAAAGACCAGGAATCTTGCGGCTTCTCTGTCCGGGGCGGATTTCCTTATTTTTATGACCCAGGATGCGGTGCCCCGGAACTACAGGCTGGTGGAAGAGCTCCTTAAACCCATGGAAAATGAGAAGGTGGCGGTTTCCTACGGCAGACAGCTCCCGGATGAGAAGGCCGGGGACATCGAGCGCTATAACAGAGGCTTTAATTACCCTCCGGAGGAAAGGCTTAAAACAAGGGAGGATATAAAGACCCTGGGCATAAAGACCATCTTCTGCTCCGACGTCTGCGCCTGCTACAGAAAGAGCTTTTTTGACGGACAGGGAGGCTTCACCGAGAATATCGCTTTTAACGAGGATATGATATATGCGTATCATGCCCTGATGAAGGACAGGGGGATATTCTACGCCGCAAAGGCAGAGGTGATCCATTCCCATGAGTATACCGCCCTTCAGCAGTTTAAGCGGAACTTCGATCTGGGGGCGTCGCAGGCAGATCATCCCGAGGTCTTTTCCCGCTTTAAGAGTGAGGGAGAGGGGAAAAGGCTGGTAAAGGGATGTATCTCTTACCTTTATGACAATAACAAAGCGTATCTGATACCGGGCTTTATCCTTCACTGTGCCGCCAGATACGCAGGCTTCCTTCTGGGGAAGAATTACCGGCACCTGAAGAAGGAGATGATACTTAAGGTCACTTCCGACCGGGCTTACTGGATAAAACACTTCGGTATGAAGGATAAAGGTATGTTATAATCAAAGAAACTGTTTGGATATGGTTTACATAAGAAAGGTTAAGTATGTGCGGAATAATCGGATACACCGGAAACAGACAGGTCAAGCCAATAATAATAGACGCCCTCACCACCCTTGAATACAGGGGCTACGACAGTGCCGGCATGGCGGTTTCCAACAGGGATAAAAAACGGACTGACATTTATAAGTGCGCCGGCCGCGTCAGGGACTTAAGCAAGCTGTGCGAGTATAAGGATATCGATTCCACCTGCGGTATAGGGCACACCAGGTGGGCGACCCACGGCGGTGTCTGTGATGCCAACGCCCATCCTCATTCATCGGGGGCGGTCACCGTTGTGCATAACGGTATCATAGAGAATTATAAGGATCTGATCGATGAGTTTTCACTGGATAAAAGCCTTAAGTCGGAAACGGACACAGAGGTTGCGGCTGCCATCCTGAACCACTATTATCAGGAGACCCGGGACCCTAAAGAGGCGGTGAGATCCGCGGTAAAGAGGCTTAAGGGCACCTTTGCGCTGGTGATACTCTTTTCCGACATCCCCGATGTTATCTATTCCATAAGGAATGTGAGCCCCATAGTCGCCACCCTTTCCGAGGAAGGCGCTATGCTGGCTTCCGACCTTACGGCACTCTGTCAGTTTACGGACCGGTATTTCGTGGTCCCGGAATATACCATAGTGGAATTGAGGAAGGATTCCGTCTCCCTCTGGTCTCTTGACGGGAAGGAGATAACACCCGAATATCTCACCATGAACTGGGAGAAGAACAGCGCCGAAAAGAACGGCTATCCCTTCTATATGGAGAAGGAGATAATGGAGCAGCCCAGGGCGATCCGCGACACCATTTCCGGACGTACAAAGGGAGGTATCCCCACTTTCGCTGCCGACAACATCCCGGATTCCCTTTTTACCGATTGCGAAAGGATATGCGTTGTGGCCTGCGGTACGGCAATGCATGCGGGGCTGGTCTTCCAGGCACTGGTCAAGAGCAGGCTGAATATGCATATCGATGTGGAGCTTGCCAGTGAGTTCATGTATTCGGATCCCGTAATAGACGAAAAAACCCTGGTCATTGCAGTGTCTCAGTCCGGAGAGACCATAGATACCCTGGAAGCCCTGAAATATGCCAGGCGCAAAGGGGCAAAGAGCCTTGCCATCATAAATGTAAAGGGCTCCTCCATTGCCAGGGAAAGCGACTATGTGCTCTATACCAATGCGGGGCCGGAGATCGCCGTGGCCAGCACCAAGGCCTATACCACACAGCTTTCCCTTTTCTATCTCATAGTCTATAAGATGGCCCATTTAAGGAAGGTCATGGATGATGACGAAGTAAGGGAATGCATCCGGAACCTAAAGAGGGTGCCGGAGGTGATAACCAGCCTTCTGGATGAGAGAAAGGCGATCCATGTCATCGCAAGGGGTATCCTCAACGCAAAGGATCTCTTCATGATAGGAAGGGGCCTTGATTATTCCATATTGATGGAGGGCTCCCTTAAATTAAAGGAGGTTTCCTATATACACTCCGAGGCTTACGCCTCCGGGGAATTGAAGCACGGGCCCATCGCTCTCATTACCGAAAACACTCCGGTGGTGGCTCTGGTCACACAGGAGAGGATAATGAGCAAGGAGCTTTCCAATATAAGGGAAGTTAAATCCAGGGGAGCGGACATAGCACTTTTCATCAAGGCGGACCTTATACAGCAGTCCACCCGTGAGTTCGATACCTTTGTGCTTCCGAACCTTCCGGACGAGCTTATGGTGTTCCCCGCTTCCGTGGCACTGCAGCTCCTGGCCTATTATGTATCAAGCGACAAGGGCTTTGATGTGGACAAGCCAAGGAATCTTGCCAAGGTGGTCACGGTGGAATAAGTGAAATCCTTCTTTCACAATTTCATGAAAATATAAACACAAATTGAACACAACTATTATGTATCATGAGACCCGTAAGCTGAAAAAATGCCTGCGGGTTTTATATTATACGGCCCCTTAAGCGGGGTGGAAAGAAGGGTGGATCATGGATAACAATTACAGGTATTCGGAAAACAATTATACTTACGGTTATGAGCACATTCCGGATGTTCCGGGAAACAACGATAAAAAGCCCATGCCTTTCTGGAAAAAGGCATTAACGGCAGTGGCGCTGGGGCTTCTCTTCGGAGCCTTTGCCGGAGCGGGCATATATGTGGCAGGGCTGCTGACAGGTGTGGGTCCTTTCTCCGGAAGCAGCGTGGCTTCAGGGAGCGGGGCGCCGGAAGCCTCACCTGCGCCTGAAACAACCGCTCCCGCTCAAAAGATGACTCCGGCCGTAGCCACCATAAGCGGAAACACCATGGAGGACAGGGGGGATATCGATGTGGTTCCCGCCACCACCGCCACCGTTACGGTTAAGGGTGCAACGGATGTTTCCGAAGTAGCGGAAAACGTCATGCCGGCAGTGGTTTCCATTACGAATAACTATATACAGACAGCCCAGGACATCTTCGGACAGAGATACCAGGCTGAATCCGAAGCCGCAGGCTCCGGCATAATAGTAGGGGATAACGGCGATGAGCTGCTGGTAGTCACAAACCAGCACGTGGTTGATGACGCAGAGACCTTAAGGGTACAGTTTATAGACGGGACCGAGGTAACGGCCAACTTAAAGGGCGAGGATGAGGATTCCGATCTGGCAGTCATTGCCATCAACAAGGCAGACCTCTCCTCCGAAACAAAAGGGAATATAAAGATCGCAAGCCTTGGGGATTCCGAACACCTGAAGGTGGGACAGACCGCCATCGCCATAGGAAACGCCATGGGCTACGGCCAGTCGGTGACCGTGGGAGTCATAAGCGCCGTTGACAGGGATCTTACGCTTTCAAACGGTACCCACAAGATGATACAGACCGATGCTGCCATCAACCCCGGCAATTCCGGCGGTGCCCTTGTGGATGTCAACGGAAATGTCATCGGCATCAATGAAGCAAAGCTGTCAAACAGCGTGATCGAGGGCATGGGATACGCCATCCCCATTTCCAGGGCCAGAGAGATAATCGACGGTCTTATGAACCGGTCCACCAAGACAAAGATCGAAGAAAAGGACAGGGGATATCTGGGGATCTCCGGAGTGGATGTCACAAGCGAGATATCTGAGCAGTACAATATGCCCAGAGGAATTTACATAGCAAAGGTGGGCTCCGGCCTTGCCGCGGACAATGCGGGGATCACCGCCAAGTCCATAATCACTTCCTTTGACGGGCAGAGCGTACAGACCATGGAGCAGCTCCAGTCGCTGATGCAGTATTATAAGATCGGAGACACGGTGGATGTGGTCATTCAGAAACCTGTGGAAAACGGATACGGATACGAAGAGCAGACCTGCCGCGTTACCCTTGGGGGAAACATGTCCATGAACTCCAACAGCGGCAGCAGTGAGGAAAGCAGCCGGAGCAACGAGGATCAGGATTCCTCAGGCTACTACTACTACCACAGCCAGCCCTTCGACGACATATTCGGGAATATTTGGTGAGTGAAGGGTCCGGTGGACCCTTCACGGGCACGTATTGGCGCACCGAGTGCGGTCCACGATGTCCGGGGGACATCGGTTTTGGACCGACC
>JAFVEU010000229.1 GCA_017475845.1 Lachnospiraceae bacterium
CATCCTGATCAGTATACCACAAAGGAACCCGTTGTAAAACGGGTTCCTTTTCAAAAGACTGTTATGTTCAGCTATGCTATTTCTTTTTATCCAAAAATGCCGCCTCTGCCTGTCCCATAGGGGTTATGCCATGCATCTGGCTGGCATAGAGATTTATCTTTCCCACCTTGTTTCTCTGGGCCGCAAGACTCTTCCTTCTGTCCTTGAAAACCTTCTCGGCTTCAGCCTTGTTCCGGTTCTGCTCCGCTTCAACCTTAACGGCCTTTCCGGTTATCCGGGTAATGAGCTCCTGCATCCTTTTGATCTCCTCTTTATAGAGATCCTTATTGCTCTTAAGCTCGCCGCTCACCCTGTCATAAACGGACTGGAAACCGTCATTCAGCTTGTCAAGCTTCTCCGCAAGGACTCCGATCCTGTCCTGACTGTCCCTTATGGCCTCCAGATCAGGCTCCTCTTCCTTAAAAAGCTTTGCCTGCTCTGCGTCCTCCCTAAGCACCTCGTCCAGGACCTTATCCTTGTCCTCCAGACTCTTTATAAGAATATTGACATAGGAATTTTTCATATTCAAGCCCGCTGTACCACTCTCTCACCCTGACGTGCGGTCTTCATAACCTCTTTCCAGGTATCCCGCATGGTACGCATGTGTCCTGCGCACTCCTCAAGGATCTCATTGTCCTTTGCGATATTGGCTTCCAGAAGCCTCCTCTTTACATAGGAATATACCGCATTGAAGTCCTTGGCCACCTCATACTTTTCATTCAGGGTAGACTGAAGCTCAACTATGATCCTCTCAGCCTTCTTGATGTTGGTATTGGCCTTGGCCAGATCCTTCTCATCGATCCCCATCTTTGCTATGTTGATGAATTTAATGCATCCATCATAGAGCATGAGCGTAAGCTCTGCGGGTGATGCTGTGAGTATCTTGTTCCTGTTGTACTGGGCATACGCATTTGCTGATAACATAACTGTCTCCTCCTACTTCCCTGTATTCTTCACATCCGTGTTTTAAGTAATTTCCCGGTTCCTTATCATTTATCCAAGCATGGAAGCAAATGAGCTGCTTTCCGTATTGAGCTTGGACAGTGCCTTTTCCATTGCTGTAAACTTGTCGTAATAATGGTCTTCCATTTCCTGGACCTTGGCTTCCTGAGCCGCTATATCGTTTGTCAGCCTGTCGTATTCCTTCTTCAGAAGCTTATCGTCGTACAGCTTCATGGCTGATCTGGTGTCCTCTATGGACCTCATTGACTGGTTAAGATCAGTATATACGCCCTTGAAGAGCTGTGAGAAAAACTTGCTTACTGTTTCGGGATCCGATGCGATCATCTTCTTTAAGGAATCATCCTTGCTCTTGGTATTCTCATCATCCGGATCGCCGTCTATATGGTACATTCCGTGCTCGTTGTCCCCGGCTTCGAAATACCCTAACGTGGAGATCCCGAAGGATGCAAGGCTGTAATTCTTTCCGCCTACGGTAACGCTGGTTGCCAGGTTGTCCTTAAAGAGATTGATGATGCTGTTTAAGTTGTCATCCCTCCTTAAGAGTGAATCCTTGATCTTCTTTTCCCAGGCTTCCACTTCGTCATCGGACATGGCTTCCTTTTCCTCATCGGAAAGAACGTCATAGCCCTTTGCTGCGTCAGCGTTGTAATATGAATCCAGCTTCTTGATCAACTCATTATAGGTCTTAAAGAAGTCCTTTATGGAATCGTAGATCTTATCCACGTCTACACTGGTGGTAACGGTAGAGCTCTTGTATCCCGTAGGTGATGTTTCATCC
This sequence comes from Lachnospiraceae bacterium, assembly GCA_017475845.1. Classification (GTDB taxonomy): domain Bacteria; phylum Bacillota; class Clostridia; order Lachnospirales; family Lachnospiraceae; genus NK4A144. The sequence continues at coordinate 1,781 of JAFVEU010000229.1, forward strand.
CTGTCGGACACGCCCTTGGCGGTAATACTAAGCCCATTGATATTGAAGGTGTTGCTCGAGGACTCGAACTCTGCCCCGTTAAGCACGATCTTTGCGTTCTGCCCCTGTATCTTTACCAGGTCGCTATCGGAGGTGGAGGTATAAGTCCTGACCCCGTCCACATCCTCGTAGGTGTATCCCAGTCCGAGAGCATCCAGTACTCTTCTTCCGGAATCATTGGTATCTTCGTCGTTATACTCTATCTCAAAGTTGGCATCCTTTCCGGATGACTTGGAAGAGATGAAGAACCTGCCGTTGGTACTGTCGTAATTGGCGGTCACACCTGCCTTTGCGAAAGCCTCCGCAACCTGATCCATGTTCATTCCGCCGGTGATGGTTATCTTCTTTCCGTTGATCTTGATGGTGGCATCTTCCGTCATAACAGCCACATCACCTACAAGCTCGGATGATTTGGGGGTATTCCCCTGGGGATTGGCAACCTTTCCTCCTGTCAGATACCCGGATTTTGCCATCTGGCGTACTTCCAGGGTCTGGGAACCGAGGATGGCATTATTATCCGCGCTTATGGTGGCTATATCGCTGTCTATGGTTGCTTTCTTTGCGTTATAGTTACCCTCATAACGGAGATTATCGAGCTTTCCGGTATACAGGCTGTATATCTCGGAGTTAAGGCTCTTCCATGTCTCCTGCTTCCACTCCAGCTTCTTCTGGGTGTTCTTCATTTTTGTGGTCTTATAACTGGCTGCGGAAACGAGTGCACCAACTATGGTCTCAGTATCAAGTCCGGAAACCAGTCCGCTCATTCTGATCCGATCTGTTGCCATAAGTTTTTCCTCCTTTTCCGCTTATTAACGCTTTTCGTCTACGAGTATACCGGCCATTTCCCAAACCCTGGCCAGCATGTCAAGGGTCTTTTCGGGTGGAAGCTCTTTTATCACTTCCTTTGTGTCCTTATCCACGATCTTGATGGTGACCCTGTTGGTCTTGTCATGGATACCGAAAATAGCCTCGGAATGAGAGAGCATCTTCTTGTTGATCTCATCCACAGCCTTCTTTATCTCATCATTGGCGGTCTTGCTGTTTCCAAGGGCCTCCTGGATGTTCTCCATGCTGTTGGGGCCGGTCTGGGATTTCTGATCCTGGGGATTCTCCTCACGATCCTTTGAAGATTCCTGACTCTCGTGTACTATTCTTTTAACCGGTTCCGCTCCCTCGGCAGGCACTGCAGCCACATTCTGTGACGGTTCCGGCGCGCTTGAGGAATTGTATCCCGTTGTCTGCGATATTGCGCTGCTTATACTGTTTATAGAAGACATTTTCCACCTCCCTGTGATCTATGAGAGCCACGGCATTCAGATATTATGATACGCCTGCCCGTTATTCCTATATGCTTATTATCGGACAGAAGTATGAAAATAATTAGGGTTTTAAAAAATCTTTTTCAGAGCATCCATTGCATCGATGCTCATAGCCTTCTTATTGGATTCCTGGATTTCTAAAAAGATCTCTTTCCTGTATACGGGGATCTCCTTGGGAGCGTCAATGCCTATCTTTATCTGATCGCCCCTTATGTCCAGGACAGTTACTTCAATATTATTGTTTATCACAAGGGATTCACCCTTTTTTCTGGATAAGGTAAGCATTTATTTTCCCTCCTTTGCGGCTGCGAGTATGTCGTAAACAGGGAAGTGGATATCGTTTTCACCTTCCGTGAGTATCACCTGTGCTCCCTTTCTTAAATTTGCGTTGATTATCACGGGAGCCATAAGGTTTACCGTCATCTTCTCTATCTCATGGGGAACGGTGACGGTGACAAGGACTATGGTCTCATCCGGATCCAGCTTTCCTATGTTTGTCAGGAGATCTTCTTCCACCATGGGGTTGTAGTCGGGCTTTACGATATGGGGATCCATGACGGGCATGGCAAAAGCCGGCTCATCCAGGGAAAGAAGAAAGCTTAAGGACGAACCGTCGGTCTTCTCCACGTCATGAACTATGGCAAATTTGTTCAGATCCGGGAATCCCACTATGCCTCCCGGAAATTCGATGATCTTTTCATCATCAATTGTGATCTTTCCGAATAATCTGGTGTTAACTTCCATGTAGTACCTCCTGATAATGATATTATTCTTTATTTTAACATACTGCCTTTGTTTCTCAAATGAAATTGATAAGGGTCTGCTGGCCGATCTTACCGGTGACCTGAAGGGCTGCGCTGTAGGACAGTGAAGCTTCGCTGGAATCCACCGCCAGGGTCGAAAGATCGATGTTCTCGTTATTCGAGGTCTGGGTGGCAACGGTGGTCTTGTCCGCAGTCAGACGGTTCCTTATAAGCTCCAGCCTCTTTATGGAAGTCCCCATCTCCGTAGCGGCCTTGTTAACCATGTCAAAATATTTCTCCGCTTTTGTGATACCGTGTGAAAGCAGGTCATCAACCTTCTGCTGGGCGTAATTCCTTTCCTTTTCAGCCGCAGCCAGCAGATAGTCTATCTTCTCCCGGTCAGCGTCTCCGTACCTTAGGGTATCCTCCTGCATTCCCTGCAGCCTGCCCACCTTGTCCCTAGCCTCGTCAAGGAGGTTCAGCGCGTCATGCAGCTCGTCCAGATCCCGTCTGGCATCCAGGGTAAATACGTCGCAGGCATTTGTGTTGACCTTTATGTTCTGACTGTCCCCCATGTGGTAATTCATGGTCTGGCGGTGGTCATCATAGGTGATCTCATTTCCGGTTCCCAGTCCGGTCTCCTTACAGTCAAAATAGTACTCGGGCTTTACGTCCCCCACCTTCCAGCTGGACTTATTATATCCTACGGATATTCCGTCAGTCCCCATCATACCTACAAGTGTGTTCCTGGTCCCTTCCCCGAAGATAAGGGTTCCCTTATCCTTGTTAAAATAGATCTTGCCATCTTCGAGAGGAACCGGAAGCGCATAATCACTACTTACGGGAACAAAGTCGAGCCCGCCTAAACTGTGACTGATACCGGCATCCAGTTCCTTGTAGGAAAGCCTCAGTCTGTACACCTGTATATTCTGGACCTTGGTCTCATTCACGGTATCATTGAGTGAAGATATGTCGTCATCGGTCACACCGGGTGAGGTGTAGCTATCTATATTTTTGGTATAGGTATAATTCTCTATATCCTCCGTCTTAAAAGTCTCGGTAATCTGTATGTAACTGAATTTACCGTTAGCTACTGCAGATTCACGCTCCGCAAAATCCTTTTCCGTGAAGGTAAGGCTGTCGGTGGTCCTGTAGCCCGTGAAAATATAACGGTCCTCAGTGGAGGTATTCCCTATGGAATAAAACTCCTTCACCAGGTTCTCCATATTATCGTAATAGATGCGCTGATCCTTGCTCTCATTTGTTCCGTTGGAGGCAGAGGTATACTCCGCCTTAAGAGAGCGCATGAGTTCCCTGGCACTGTCAATGGCGGTCTGGGTATTTTCGGTCCAACTCACCGCATCCGATACGTTTCTGTCCAGGTACTGGGAAACCTCGGAGAGATCGGTCCTGTATCTGATGGCCCTTATAGCCGTGATAGGATCATCCGAGGGGTCTGTGAATTTTTTCTGGGTTGCCATCTGGGTATTGAGCTTATCCATGTGCTCTTTGTTGGCATTGATATTGTACACGGAGTTGCTGTTCATCATCTTACGGGTGACTCTCATATCCTTACCTCCTGGAAAAACACCTTAAGCGGCATTTTTCGGACTCCCGGCAGTACATGATACACGCCGGTGTCCCGTGAATTCCCTGTTTTGAATCCATTCAGCAAAGTAAGGTTTCCTCCGTGAAACCTTTCGTATATTCAGTTATATCGGAAGAAATGCTTAAAAACTTCACCCCCGGGGATAAAAAATATCTGTCCGGACTCCCGGGGGTTCCGGACAGATGCATGATCAAAGGAAATTGACCAGAGACTGCTGGCTTATCTTACCTGTCACCTGCAGGGCCGCGTTATAGGAAAGTGTGGCGGAATTCACATCCACTGCCACAGTGGAGATATCAATATTCTCATTGTCCGATGCCTGCTCGTTGGTGGTGGCCTTTGTCTCCGTGAGCCTGTTCCTTATGAGGTTCAGGCGGTTCACAACAGAACCCATGTCCGTTCCTGCCAGATTGACCATGTCAAAGTATTTCTCTGACTTTGTCATGCCGTTACTGAGCATGTTGTTTACCTTTTCCGTGACAAATTCCAGTTCCTTCTTTGCGGCATTCATGAGATACTCTATCTTTTCCCTGTCATCCGAATTGTATTTTATCCCGTCCTCACTCATTTCCTTATGCCGATCATACTTGCCGCGGGCAGTATCCACAGCATTCATGGCATCCCGGAGCTCATTAAGATCCCGGCGCGCATCCAGAGTGAACACCCTGTCTGCATTGACATTGACCTTTATCTCCTGCCCGTCACCTATGTTATATGAGATGGACTGCTGATGATCGCTGTAGACGACAGGCTCCGTAAGCCCCACATCCACACAGTCAAAGAAATGCTCGGGCTTTACGTCCCCTGTTTCAAAGCGAAACTTATCATAGCAGAAATATACCTCCTCTTTTCCGAGAAGAGCCTCCGAAACCAGATCCTTCATATCACTTCCGAATAAGAGATTGCCGGTGGTGGTATTTAAGAATATACTGCTCCCGGAATAGGAATCCTGATCCTTTTCATAATCGTTCTCTATCATTTCCACGGGATACTGGACGCCGTTTACATACAGTGTAAGGCTCTTCCGGGTATCATCCCCGGAAATACCTTCCTGGGTCTTATCCAGATCTTCATATGACAGACGGAGCCTGTATACCTCCACGTTCTGAACATTTGACTCGTTCCCGTCGGTACTGTTTAAGCTTAATATTTCATTTTCCTTTACACCGCTGAACCCGTCGGAACCGGTCAGTCCTTTCCTGGCAGTATATGAATAGCTTTCCACATCCTCCAGGTCAAAGATTTCCTTAATGCTCTTGTATTTAAAGGTGTCAACATGGTCATCGGGAAAGACCCCGCCATGCTCCTCTGCCCTGTCCGCAAAATTCCTGTCGGTAAAAGTCAGGCTGTCACCGGTCCTTGCACCGGAAAAGATATATCTGTTCTCGTTGGTGGTATTGCCGGTGGCGAAATATTCGTTTACCACATTGACCATGTTCTCATAATAGGTCCGACGGTCGTTGTTCTCATTGGTTCCGTTTGCTGCGGAGGTGTATTCCGCCTTAAGGGAACGCATGATCTCCTTTGCGGTATCTATTGCGGTCTGGGTGCTGTCTGTCCAGCTCATAGCATCCGTAACGTTCTTCTCCAGATGCTGTGTGAGCTCCGAAAGGCTTGCCCTGTATCTTAAGGACCTTATGGATGTAAGGGGATCCTCCATGGGGTCGCTGTACTTTTTCCTGGTGGACATCTGGCTGTTCAGCTTGTCAAGCCCCGTCTTGTTTCCGTTGATGTTATAGATGTTGACGTTATCCGCCATCTTGTTGGTTATCCTGAACATATCGCCTCCCGCGCCTTACGATGGGCGCTGCATACGGCACCTCTCTGCACCGTTCAAAACCTGCCACGGCCCGTTATGCCGGTCATACTCCGGTCTGAAGAATGAGCCTGTCGTAGATCTCCGTCATGGTCTGGATCACTTTGGCATTAAGATTATATGCATTCTGGAACTTTACCAGGTCCAGAGCTTCCTCATCATCATCCACCGAGGAAACCGAATCCCTCTGGGTCTGGATCGCCAGCTGTATATTGGTACTGTTGGTCTTAAAGGTCTTGGCGCTCATGGAATTCAATGAGATATCCGAAAGGATGCAGGTCAGGAATTCCGATGAGGTGCAGCCCCTGAATTCCATTACGGCCTTATTATCCTTTATCTTTAAGAGCTCCTCCACTATGTCGGAGGCATCCGTATTCACATCGCCGTCCTTTTCGGTAGTGCTCATGAGGCGCGGATCCTTTATGATATCCTCGTTTACAAATAAGTTCTCGGCAGTGAGGAGATAATAATTGGCAGCCGGCTGTCCTTCGGAATAGACAACACCGGTGTAATCCTCATTCATTTCCTGAAGAACCCCGTGAACATCCTTATACTGGAAGAAGGATCTGTCACCCATGGGATCTCCGTTTAAGTCCTCCCCCTTCTTTTCCCTCTCATTAAACCTGTAGGCAAACTGCCTTATCCATTCGTTCATCTGGGACATGTAGTAAGGGATCCCCTGATAATCCACGGGATTGCCAACCCTTGCTTTCTGTCCGGTTAAGGAACTGGGGTCACTTTCTCCGGGGCTTAAAGCGAAAGTATATATAAATTCTCCCGTATGGGTATCTTCATCCAGGCTCCAGCTCTCGTAATGATAGTCGTAGCCTCCCACATTCACAACTCCCTCCGGCGGCATATTGAGCTTGGAAACCACCTCTTCCATGGTCTCTCCGTTGGTGTTGGGGATCTTCATTGTAACGGAACCGCTGTTACAGCTGACATTGTCGCACCTTAAGACCTCATTATTGTTTCCGTCCCTTAATTCAAAAAGGGCCTTTAAGCTGCCGGAAAGATTGTCCGCCATGACGCTGAAGGGTGACTGGGTGTTTTTCCAGCGTATATCGTAAAGACCGTCCACATCCGTCTGGTGCCGTCTCTCCTTGGTACTCCTCCCGATAACCTCAAGCTCATTATAGTCATATCCCTCCACCAGTGCGGCGCCGTTACTTATCTGGACGATGTAGCGGTTGGCTCCCGTGGGCTTATTATTGTCGGATTCATTGAGGATCGGGGTCTCCGTCACCTTCACATCCACGATCTTTGAAAGCTCATCCACAAGGAGAGCCCTTTTATCCCTTAACTCATTGGCGGAATGCCCCTGAAGCTCGATAACGTTCACCTGCTTGTTTAAGGAAGCGATCTCCTCCGCAATGGTATTTATCCTCTCAACCGTGGTCTTGATCTCGGAATTCAGGGATTCCTGCTCGTTCTTAAGCCTGTTGGACATGGTCCTGAAGTATTCCGTGAGAGTCTGGGCCGTACCGATAAATGCGGTCCTCGTGGAGGTCTGTCCCGGGTTCTTGGAAAGCTCCTCAAGTCCGGAAAAGAAGCTGTTATATATGGTGGAGAAACCCTTTACGGAAGAGGAATCCTCAAAGAATTTCTCTATCCTTGTCATATAAAGCCCGTGGGACTCATAACGTCCCACGTCGGCGTTGTTGTCCCAGTACTTGTTGTCGAAGTAGAGATTCCTGTACTGCTCTATGCCCGTAACGGTAACACCGGTTCCCTGCATGCCGTAGGAGGTATAGGTCCTTAAGGCATCGGAAGCCTTCCTTGCGGTATACTGCTTTGAGTAGCCCTCCGTCTCCACGTTGGCCACGTTATTTGCGACCGTATTTTCAGCCGCCTGATATGCTGTCAGACCGGAGTATCCGATCATCAGTCCGAAAAACTGGGATGTAGCCATATTGTCCCCCTTCCCTTACCTTAGGTCAAAGAATTGAGCAGTGTATCCAGCATGGTGTTTACCGTATTGATATAACGGCTGCTGGCATTGTAAGCGTTCTGGAATCTGATCATCTTGGTGAGCTCTTCATTATCGGAAACACCCACCACCTGCTGTCTGGAATTCTCTATGGAGAGCACCGATGCCTCCTGGGCTTCGCTTACACTCTTATAGGTATTGCCTATGTCCGCATACTGGCCGACTACGTCGATATAATACTTTTCATAGTTCAGCTCCGTAACCGTATTGGGATTAAGGGCAAACTTCTGATCGTAGAAGGAGTCCGCAAGCTGCTTGGCCTTTTCGTAATCCACGGTCTGGTCCTCTTTGATGAAACCGCCGTAGCCCTTGTCGCTTAAGCGGGAAGGCTGCCTTAAGAGCTCCTTGTTGATCATCAGGTTCATGGTGGTATAGGTGGCATTTTCATGCCTCTTGCCGTCTATGGAGCTGTCCAGCTCTATCTCCTCATAGTCCTTGCAGGATACTTCCGTGGAGGAAACAGCGGTGGGGCTGTTATGCTCCGTGATCCTCTGGAAAAGCTCGGGGGAACCGTTGGTATGGTTATCCGTCAGAAGATCGTTTATCCTTGTGGTTATATTGTGAATGAGGTTGTCGAATTCCGCCTGGATATTGGAGATATTGAAGCCTGCGGGTCCCGTAAAGGAGAGCTTCCCCAGTTCGCTGTAGGCTTCATGCACTCCGTCGTTATAGAGCGCATACTTGGGATCAGTGCTGTCATAGGCCGCCTTCTGCACATCCACCCAGGTTCCGTTCTTATCGCCTCTCATAAAGGTCAGGGCCTTTAAGGATCCGTTGTCGGAGCCTATGTCGGGATTGACTTCCTGCTTCATATTGAAGACCTTCTGGTCATCATACATGGACCATACGGGAGTCACAAAGCCGCTTTCCTCGTCTCCCTTCAGTATCTTCGCCGCCATGGGATTGGTGTCTTCCTCGTCCACCAGGGTAACTCCCTCGAAGAACACCTTGACTCTTCCATACATATCTTCCCTGTAGGTGATCCTTCCGTAAGCTGAGAGCTCATCCAGGATCTCATCCCTGGCATCACGGAGGTCGTTGGGGCTTTCCACATCAGCCACTTCATAGGCTGTTATCTTCTTGTTTAATTCCGCTATCTGCTTGGCGTACTCATTTATCTTGTCCACCTGGTCAACGATCTGCTGGTTTAAGTTGTTCTGGTAATTGGCCAGATCCGTATAAACCGCATTTGCCCTGTCCAGGAACTGGGAAGCCGTGCTGACGAGAGCCGACTGTACCGTTGCATCCGAAGGGGATTTTGAGAGATTTTCCAGCACATCCCTCAGGTCCTGGAGAGAGGTCTGGAATTCCGCCCCTTCGGTCTCGCCGAAGAGCGTGTTTATCTCCTGTATGACTTCATAACTGGTGGAATAAAAGGCAGATCTGCCTGATTCTGTCCTGTACTGGGTATCGAGAAATTCATCCCTTACCGCACGGACATCCGTATATGCCACACCGAGTCCGGCCTGCAGTGTATTGTTATAGGAATTACCGACCTTTAAGAGATCTCTGTTCCCCTGATATACCTGCTGTCTGGTGTAACCGGTGGTATCTATGTTCGCGAGATTATGTGCTGTTGTATTGAGGGCATTCTGGCTTGTCTGTAATCCGGATGCACCTACATAAAGAGCGCCCATAAGCGGCATATGATCACCTCACAAAACTTTCCGGCTTAAAAAGCCTTCACTGTTTGGCGTCAAAGCCACCTTGGGCGGATCCTAAAACACTTCCCGCATTAGCTGCGTTCTTAGTGTAATTTCCTGTTTCCGGTGCAGTCCTCATGGACTTTGCCAGCGACAGATTGAAATCGATCATATCCAGGGATTGACGGATCAGTTCGCGGTTCTGGCTGTTTATCACCATAAGCTCACCGATTGTGGCCTTGAGCCGGTCGTGGATTCGTGTCAGTTCCTCACGTTCCTTCGGTCTTTTCCCGAGTACCTCTTCGAGATAAGAGAGCTTCAAAGTCTTAACATCCTTGTTAAGTACGTTGGCGATATCTTCCATCGCCGCCTGCCGACTGAGCTCCAGATTGGCTACCTCGTCGACTATTACCTGTTCCTCATCCGTGATCTTTTGAAGTTTCTCAATATCCCCCTCGACTAAGATGGGGGTCTTTTTTTTCGATAGTTCCAGAAGGTCCTTGTATTTTTCATCCTCCGCGCCGAGTACACGGATCAGTTCTTCCATCAGGCTTGCCAACTTAAACTACCTCGCTCGCTCTGCAATATATTAGAGTCCAAGCTTCTCCATAAGCTTATCTGCAAAGCTCTCACCGGATACATCATAAGTACCGGCCTTGATCTGTTCCTTCAAGGGAGCCGTTTTGCTCTCCCGGATATCATCCGCTTCGCTTACAGCCTTCTTTGCTAACTGGAAGCTCTTTCCAATGCTGGAGATCTCTACAGCATCCCTTCCGTAGCTGACGCCGGTAACATTAGCCGCTTTCCTTTTCGGCTGGGTACCGTACACCTGCTGGATCTGTGATAATGCATCAATACGCATGTCGACTCCTCCTTTCCTTGTCTTTGCATCTGCATCATCCATGACACAGTAATCTTCGGGTTACACTTAATTTATCGGATGATTTCTGTTTTACTTTAGGATTTTTAAAAAAATTTATGTATTTAAAACAGAACAATCAGAATTTATGATTTTCTCGTAACTCAGAACAGTCACTTGCGAAACCGCAAGTGGAAAGATGTCCAGCGGACATCTTTCTGCTGCGCTTTGATGCGCTGAGCGCATCAGCAGCCCGCTGAAAACCTTGGCATTTTGTACGGGGCACTGACGCGCTTAGCGCGTCAATACGTGCCCGTAAAACGTCCACTGGACGTTTTACCTTTCATTATATACGGAAGGAACCGCTCTCCCCTCTTTAAGGGATCTTTTCACATCCAGGACCCGTTGGTTGGCGCTGCCCTTAAAGCGGAGCATAAGGCTTTTTTCCTCATCATGGAACTCTCCGTCCACCAGTACGTCCAATAACGAGAGCATGGGCAGGGTGTTTTCCGTATGGCACCTTTTATTCCCGGGATCCGTAAGCTCCTCCCAGGTATACCCGCTGTAGCTCCAGATGGTCTTTCCCGGCGCCTCCTCCCTTACACGGCGTAAAAAAGGCAGGAGCACCGCCTGGTTCTCCGGTTCAAAGGGCTCTCCGCCGAGAAGCGTAAGCCCCTCCACATACGTATCCTTTATGGAGGCTATTATCTCATCTTCTTCCTTCACCGTAAACTCTTTACCGAAGGAAAAATCCCAGGTCTCGGGCTGGAAGCAGCCCTTACAGTGATGGGTGCAGCCCGACACAAAAAGGGAGGTCCTGACCCCCGCTCCGTCCGCTATGTCAAAATACTTAATGTTTCCGTAATTCAAAGCCTTATCCTCTGCCCATCACTTCATCTCTTTACGTACCAAAATGCTCTATGCTGTAGACTCGCAAAAACATCAAAGATATTTTTGCTCGTTATTTTCGCCGGGTTCAGTTTCTTCGCCGTGATCTGTATCAAGCCTAGTCTTCTATATTACTCTTAGGTAGAGTGAAAATAAACTCCGTCCCCACGCCTTCGGTGGAGATCACGTTGATGTTCTCGTTATGGGCCTGGATTATCTCCTTAACGATGGAGAGGCCGAGGCCCGTACCCTTCTTGTCCTTTCCTCTGGAAAGATCCGACTTGTAGAAGCGGTCAAAGACCTTCCCCAGGGATTCCTTGGGGATGCCGATGCCGTAATCCTTAACGGAAACAAAGATCTTCTCGTTCTTCTCCGTGGTCTCTATCTTAATGATGGAATTGGTGTGTGAAAACTTTATGGCATTGTCCAAAAGGTTATAGAGTACCTGCTGTATCTTGCTCATGTCCGCGGTGACAAAGAGCTGCTTACCCGTAAGCACCAGCTCGATATTTATCCTCTTTTCGGTGCAGGTCCCCCCGAAGGTCTCCGCCGTGCTCTTGATAACTGCATTAACGTCGAAGTCGCTCCTCTCAAGCACCATGGAGCCCCGGCTGGACAGAGTATTGAGCTCCAGAAGGCCGTTGGTGAGCTTCGTAAGCCTGTCGGTCTCGTTGGAAACGATGGAGATATACTTTTCATGCATTTCGGGAGGGATGGTGCCGTCCAGCATGGCGGTGAGATAGCCCTTTATGGAGGTAAGGGGCGAGCGGAAATCGTGGGAAACGTTGGCGATGAACTTCTTCTGGTTTTCCTCCGCCTTCCCGATCTCGCTTGCCATGTAATTTAGGGTGCCGGCAAGATAGCCCATTTCATCATGCCTGTGGCTCTCATCCAGGGAATAGGACATGTTGCCCCTGGCGTATTCCTCCGCAGCCCTGGTGATCTTCGTAAGAGGCTTATATACAAAGACCGTAAATCCGAGAAGTATGAGAAGGGAGAAAAGGAGGATCACCCCCAGGGTAACATACATGATATTAAGGATCTCGTTACGGGAAGCGACAATGGACTTCATGGACTGGTGTATCACCACGTAGCCTATGACCCTGAAATTGGAAGTGATGGGGGAAAAGACGCTTAGGGCATCCTCATCAAAGGCACCGTAGAAATTGCCTGTCATATAATAACCCCCGGACACGGCGGGATCAAAATCCGCATAGGCCGGAGAGCTTCTGCCGTAGTCGGTTTTCTGCCTGGAATTGAAGAGGACCCTGCCGTTATTGTTGATTATCCAGATCTCCGCGGAGATATAGGTGTCGATGGCCTTAAGCTCCATCTCCGCGTCCTGCTTGGCGTCCTCGTCCTTATTGTAGATCTGGACCGCATAATTGGAAGCGATAAGGCTGGCCTCCCTGTAGAGGGAAGCGGCGGAACGGTCCGTAAGATGCTTTAAGGTGCGCCTGCTGGTGAAGGTTGCGATAACGATAACGGCAGCAATACCAAAGAGGATGTATATCAACAGGAATTTCAAATATAGGGTACGCCGCATCTTCACCCCGGTCTATCCTCCCTTTATCCTCTGAAATAATACTCTGCCTGAAGCTGTTCAGGCCTGCGCCTTAAGTTCCTCGATAAACTCCCTGATCCTGCCCAGAGCCACCTTTAAGTTATCTATGGAATAGGCATAGGATATCCTGACAAAGCCTTCCCCGCATTCACCGAAAGCGGTACCCGGCACCACTGCCACCTTTTTCCTGCGTAAAAGCTCCGTGCAGAAGTCCTCGCTGGACATGCCGAATTCCTTTATACAGGGAAATACGTAAAAAGCGCCGTAGGGCTCAAAGCACTTAAGCCCCATTTCCTTAAATTCGTTCATAAGGAAGCGGCGGCGGCCGTTATAGGCTTCTCTCATCTCGTCCACATCCCGCTGTCCGTAGCGCAGCGCCTCAATGGCCGCATACTGGCTGGTGGTGGGGGCGCACATGATGCAGAACTGGTGGAGTTTGGTCATTTCCTTAAGGATCAGCGACGGACCGCAGGCATATCCCAGCCTCCAGCCGGTCATGGCGTAGGCCTTGGAAAAACCGTTTATGTATATGGTCCTCTCCCGCATCCCGGGAAGGGAGATGATGCTCACATGCTTTTCCTTATAGGAAAGCTCGGAATAGATCTCATCGCTTATGAGATAAATATCGTTCTTTATTATAAGGTCCGCTATCCTCTCCAGATCCTCCTTCTCCATAATGGCTCCGGTGGGATTATTGGGATAGGGAAGGACCAAGATCTTCGTTCTGTCTGTAATGGCTTTTTCCAGCTCCTCCGGCTGTAATCGGAATTCATTCTCCTCCTTTAAGTCCAGGGTGACAGCCTTTCCCCCTGCCATTACCGCACAGGGAACATAGGAAACATAGCTGGGTTCCGGTATTATCACCTCATCCCCCGGATTAAGGAGCGCCCTGCAGGCAAGGTCGATGGCTTCGGAACCCCCCACGGTCACAAGGATCTCGCTTAAGGGATCGTACCTCACTCCCTGGGAAGCCTCCACATATCTTGAGATCTCGCTCCTAAGCTCCTTAAGGCCGGAATTGGAGGTATAGAAGGTCCTGCCCTTTTCAAGGGAATAGATGCCCTCATCCCTTATATGCCAGGGGGTATCAAAATCCGGTTCCCCCACTCCCAGGGAAATAGCATCCTTCATCTCATTCACTATATCAAAAAATTTTCTTATCCCGGAAGGCTTTAATTCCGTGACTCTCTTGGCTATGGGATCTGTCATGGTGTGATAAGCTGCCTTTCGTCTTCATACTTTTTCGCAAGAACGGTGCCGTGGTCCTTATATCTCCTTAAGATAAAATGGGTGGCACAGGACAGCACCGCTTCCTGGGCGGAAAGCTTTTCCGTCACGAAACGGGAGATCTCCTTTAAGGTCCTGCCTTCAATGGTGATCAGCAGGTCAAAGCCTCCGGAGATCAGATAAACACTGTTTACCTCCGCATATTTATAAATGCGTTCCGCCACCACGTCAAAGCCCTGGCCCCTCTGGGGAGTGCATCTCACCTCGATAAGGGCGGTAACGGTCTGTTCGTCGGTCTTGTCCCAGTCCACAAGAGTGAGATATCCGCAGATTATCCCTTCCTTTTCCATTTCGTTCATCTCGTTAAGGATAGCGGTCTGATCCATTCCCAAACGTACCGCCAGCTCCGAAACATCAACCCTGGCCTCGTGCTCAATGGCCTTAAGGATCTTTATCCGCATCTCTTTTTTATCCATGTTATGTCCTTTCTTATGACCTTATATCATCATATTCCCGGAGACCCCTGGATCCGCGCCCTTCCCGTTTCCCGGGTCTCAAAAGTCTTCCAGGGGATCCCTGTCCCGGGGTGTCAGGAAACGTCTTATCCCGTTATTGATCACGACCCTGTCGTTACTGCCGTTCACGGTACCGATGACCCGGGCATTGATACCCTCGTCCTTCAAAGCCCTGATAAGGGCGTAGCTGCTCTTAACCGTAAAAAGAAGGGATCCTCCGGAAAAAAGGTTATAGGGATCGAAATCAAAAAGATTCGCTATCTCAACGGTTTCCTGCCTTATGGGTATATCCCTTAAATAAACCGTGAGCCCAACTCCCGAAGAAGCGGCCATTTCCCAGAGAGCCCCGTAGATCCCGCCTGCTCCCGTTTCCTTTATATAGGACGCGCCGTATTCCCGGGCAGCCTTTTCTTCCCTGTCTGCGGAAAGGTACTGCTTAAACCCAAGGACTGTCTCAAGGAAATAAGGGGAGAAGTATTCTCTTATCTCCCGCTCCCTTTTCCCCGCGATCTCCGCGGTCCCCTTAAGTCCCGTCCACTTGCTTAAGACTATCTCATCTCCGGGTATGGCAGCCATATCAACCGTCCTGATCATCGGGAACACTGTGCTGCTCTTCTTCCTGCTCCTCGTGATGTTCTTCCTGCTCCTGCGGCTGTTCTTCATGGTGCTCTTCACCGCCGCCCTGCTGTACCTGCTGCTCTTCCTCGACTCCGGCTTCGCCGGCAACCGCGCCGCCTGCCGCCATCATCTGCTGCTGGGCAAGGGCTCCCGCGCCCCCATCCAGTGCCACCGAAGCAGCCACAGCCTTGGCATAATCCCCGTTCTGTGTGGCAATGGCGTTATCAAGAGCCGCCTTTGTCACCCCGTTGTCCGTCATGGTGCCAATCGTAATGGTCCTGGGAACAGCCTTATAGGTACTGGTATTGACCTTCACCCGGTCCTTCTCTTCCCCGTTTTCCTTTATTATCTTCCAGAATTCACAGCGATAGCCCACATGGGCCGACTGTGTATGAACATATCCCGCAGGCTGTGAAGGATCCCCTATGATCTTGTCCCCCACAGGATCTTCCCTTGAAAGCTCCACGCTCTCGAAATCAAGGCTCCTTCCGGGATCCCTGGTCTCTACGCCGTAGATGGAAAAGGTGATGGCCTTTCCCCCGGTCTGTCCCGCGATATATATGGGATATTCCGTATTATTGGTAAATTTGAAATCCTTTGCGGTCCCTGCAATGGCAGCGTCCCCGCCGTGGGGAACATAGTCCACCACCATGGAGTGGTTGCTCCTCTCATCCACCTGCAGCTCCGCCCTCAGCACCGCCTGATAAAGGGTTGTGGACACCTGGCATATACCCCCTCCCAGGGATTCCACCACCAGGCCGTTCAGATAAGAACCCGCCAGATGATATCCGTTCTCCTCCGTAAAGGGACTCACATGCTCGTAAACGGAGAACTGCTCTCCGGGATAGAGAAGGGTGCCGTTTATATGACGGCAGCCCGTGGCCACATTGGCGCTCCTGTCCGCACCGCTGGTCTCGTACTTGGTGGTATAGGTTCCAAGCTTATCCTTTATCTTTGAAAGGGTCTCCGTGTCCCCTCTGGGCTTCACCGTATCTATTGCAAGGGCGATTATCCCGCTGTCGCCCTTCAGGTCGTTATCGATGTAATCGGTAATGACCCTCACGGATTCCTCAACGTTCACTTCCTGCCCGTTTTCCCCTTCGATAATGGTGAAGCTTCCGTTATCCCCGGGGATGAGCTCCGCATTCTTCGCTGCGGTATTGTAGGGCAGGCACTTCTCGTTTAAGATCTGCCGCACCTTTTCCTCGTCTGCAGCAAGGGAGATGTCAAAGACCTTATTGTGCTTTTTAAGATCCGAAAGATCCTTAAAACGCCTGATGACATTGCCGGACCGCCCGAGAGAGGCCGCCTCGGAGACTATCTCCGGATTCACCCAGGAAACATCCAGCTCCCTTGCGGAGATATTGACGGAATTCCCGCTTACGCAGATCAGCTCCAAATTCGCGTTCTTAAGGGTTTCCACGTAGGAATCCAGCGCTTCCTCCGCCTCTTTCTCCGTCATGCCCGAGAGATCCAGCTCCCCGGCATACACCCCTTCCTTTATGACCGCATCCTTATTGCCTGCCCCGAAGACCGTTACGGCCGTAAGGGCTCCAAAAAGGACGCATAAACTTATAAATCTTTCTATCCTGAACATACTCTATCCCTGAACTTCTTTATATTTGTGCTGAGAATCATATATATTTCCGAACGGCTCAGACGCTTCTAAGCTCAGCGCAAATTCCACGTTGTGGCAGTGAACAAACATCTATGATATAATTATTATCTTCCGGGCGTTTATGCGGGGCACACTCGCGCTCAGCGCTCGTAAACGTGCCCGTGAAACCGAGGCCAGGCACGCTCGGCGTGCCTATACGGCATTCAAAACATGCCACCGGCATGTTTTGCCCCGGACGTTTATGCGGGGCACACTCGCGCTCAGCGCTCGTAAACGTGCCCGTGAAACGTCCCCCGGAC
>JAFVEU010000230.1 GCA_017475845.1 Lachnospiraceae bacterium
GGTACTTTCTTTAACATATCTGTAGCCATTTATTTTTACTCCTTCTGAATGGATTATGATCGGTTTTTGGGGGTTAAGGACGACGCCTTATCATGCGTCACAGTGGTTAACTCAGGCTTCGCCTTCGTTAATCCTGCTTCGCAGGATGACGCCTTATCAGGCGTCACAATTACCGCATCCCCCGTGGTGGGTCTTTCCTTCCTTCATTGCAAGGTATGCTCTGCCTTCCTCGGTCTTATAAAGGGACATCCTCTTCATGGCCCCGTCGAAATCAACCTTGGATGCATCAAATTCCGGTCCGTCAACGCAGGCGAACTTTACTTCGCCGTCCACTACAAGCCTGCAGGCTCCGCACATTCCGGTTCCGTCAACCATTATGGGGTTCATGGAAACTATGGTGTGTATCCCTGCAGCAAGAGCTGTCTTTGCGGCAAACTTCATCATGATCATGGGTCCGATGGCAACGCAGACATCATAGTGATTTCCTGCAGCGATAAGCTCATCCATAACGCTTGTTACCATACCCTTGTGCTTATATGAGCCGTCATCGGTGGTGAGGTGATAATGCTCTCCCGCAACAGCCACATACTCGTCCTCCATTATGAGAAGGTCCTTTGTCTTTGTACCTATGATAACGTCAAAATCCACGCCGTGCTCTTTGCACCATTTTACCTGGGGATAAACGGGAGCTGTTCCCAGTCCTCCGCCCACAAAGAGATACTTCCTCTTCCTTACTTCTTCGATGGGCTCGCTGCAGAATTCCGAAGGCTGTCCCAGCGGTCCGGTGATATCTGCGATACTGTCGCCTGTCTTGAAAAGAGAAAGCTTATATGAAGAAGCTCCGATCACCTGGGTTGTGATGGTAACTGTTCCTTCTTCCCTGTCATAGTCACTGATGGTAAGCGGCACCCTCTCCGCTGTCTCATCAGCCCTTACAATGACAAACTGACCCGGTTCACATGTTTTTGCGATTCGAGGTGCTTCAATTATCTGCTGGCAGATGTTTTCACAAAGCATCTCTGATTTCCTGATTTTGAACATTTTAATCTCCCTGTTTTCATTAGTGCCTATGGGTTTCCGAATAACTCACATTGAACCATTTTAAGATATTTGATTGATATATACAAGTATATTTTTGTAACTGTTCAGGGATACGATCAGTAGAACAGTGTGAAGCCGTAGCGGCCGTCGGGTTTGATGGCCACCCGGTAGAGCATGCAGCTTATGACATCAACGGCATAGGCGTTTTCCGTCTGTTTCAGCACTCCCTCCGTGTCCTCGAAATACTCATCCACGATGTAGTAGGTGCGGCTCCCTTCCCTGGCGGCTTTTGTACAGAGATATTTGTAATGGCCTTTGACACCGGGGATATTTCCGTAGATATCCAGAAGGGCGCCGGTGGCCACAAGGGATGCGGCCACATAATTGGTGGCATCTTCGGAGCTGCAGAGACCCTGGACCGCCAGGTTATATTCCCTCTCCGCCACATTTCCGGAAACTCCCTTATCGGAAACAGGCAGGAACTTATAGGTATTCTTTCCAAGCATCATGGGAAGCTGATGCTCGTATACTTCGGAGCTTTCATTGGGATCCGTACCGTCAGTGGTGTAATAGACCCTGGCGGTATTGGGGTCGGAAACCGTAAGGCTTATGTACTTTGGCTGTGAAAAGCTGCCGGAATCCGGAGTGATCTCGGGTTCCAGAGGTTTTTCGAATTCCACGGTATACTTCATACTGACTTCCGGGCTTTCCATGTCATATCCGTTAATGCACACCGCAGTCACCACCGTTTCCCCTTCGCCTATATGCAGGGGCTCCATATAGAGATCCGACGAAGAATCAGGTCTGCTGCCGTCTAAGGTATAATAAATATCCGCATCATACTCCGTGGAGAGCACAAGATCGAACTCTTCATTATAGCTTCCTCCGGCAGTCTGGAAATCCGGGGGCATGGTCAGATAGCCTTCAAACTTGGAATAGATGTATTCATCCGTGGTGCCGGCAATAAGCTTATTGATATCTTCATACTTGCCCTGGCTTTTGAGGATGTTGATAAGAAGCTCGTAGGCGCTGTAATTCTCGGGATCCAGAATGGTGATCCCCTTTAAGACAGATACGGCATCATCGCTTCTTCCGATATTATGCAGGGAATCGGCAAGAGAAATCTGGTCATTGATCTCTATCATGCTGTCCTCTTCCCTTGCCTTAAGAAGAGCACTTTCGTAACCTGAAACAGCAGCGGGATAATCCCCTGCTTCATAAGAGATGCGCGCTTCAGCGATATATTTCTCCATACTGTCCCTGTCAGTGCGCATAAAAGAAAAGCCTATCAGCAGCACAACAACTAAAAGAAGGGCTAAAGAGGTTATTATGGCCGCGTTTCTTAAAACCTTAACCTTTTCCCTTACTGCCGGAAGCTTAACTGTATCCTCGTCTAACCTCCTGTTGCCGTCAGAGTCCAGAAGCTTGTCAAGAGCCTCTCTGACCTCATCGGAGGAAACTGCGATACCTTCATCTATATCAACATCAAAATCCGGTACCATCTGTATGGCGCTGCCGCATTCGGGGCAGAACATCATTTCAGACGGTATCTCTTTACCGCATTTACTGCAAACCATCAGGATCTTCTCTTGTCAAAAGCTGTCAAAGTATTCTTCATAAGCATGGCAATGGTCATGGGCCCCACGCCCCCGGGAACGGGAGTTATAAGGGAAGCCTTATGGTAAACACTGTCAAAGTCCACATCACCGCAGAGCTTCTTCCCCTCATTCTTATCCGGATCCAGGCGGTGTATGCCCACATCTATGATCACAGCCCCTTCTTTAACATAACTCTCATCGATGAGCCGGGGCTGCCCTACCGCACATACAAGGATATCCGCATTTTTAGTGATATCCCTTATGTTTTCGGTTTTGGTATGGGTTATGGTGACGGTGCCGTTTTCCTTTAAAAGGAGCAGTGCCACGGGCTTACCCACTATATTGCTCCTTCCCATTACCACACAGTTCTTTCCCTTTATCTCCACATTATAGCGGTGGAGAAGCTCGATTATCCCGGCCGGAGTGCAGGGAACAAAGCCTTCGCCCCCGTTAAGCAGGGCGCCTGCGGACTCCTTCGAAAAACCGTCCACATCCTTATCAGGACTGATGCGGGAAATGACCTTCTCGCTGTCGATATGCGAAGGAAGTGGAAGCTGCACCAGGATCCCGTCCACATCCCTGTCTTCATTCAGGGAATCAATGAGCCCCAAGAGCTCTTCCTCCGTAGTCTCCTCAGGGAGTCTTACGGATCTGGACTCAATACCGCAGTATTCACAGGCCTTTTCCTTGTTTCCCACATAAACTTTGGAAGCAGGATCCTCTCCCACCAGGATCACTGCGAGGCAGGGGCTTATCCCCCTGTCCGCAATGTTCTTTTTTATCTCATCCTTTACAAGGGCAGAAATAACCTTGCCGTCTATTATCTTATCCATATTAAGAGAAAACGCTCCCTTCCTTTCATTCATCCGCCGGAGGCCTTACGGCAGGCGCGACCGTTGATCACACTTACCATGAGTATCAGAACAGTCCGACGATATTTCCGTCATCATCAACATCTATATCATAGGCAGCAGGACGTTTGGAAAGGCCGGGCATGGTGACTATCTCACCTGTCAGTGCCACAACAAAGCCTGCCCCTGCTGAAACATATACATCCCTGACAGTAAGGGTAAAGCCGTCAGGACGACCGAGAAGCGAGGGATCATCGGAAAGGGAATACTGGGTCTTTGCCATGCAGACCGGCAGATCTCCGTATCCCAGTCTGGTAAGCTCCTCAATATTCTTTAACGCCGTCTTGGAATAGGAAATATCTCCGGCACCGTAGATCTCCTTAGCCACAGTGTTTATCTTTTCCGCTATGGGAAGAGCCGTATCATATACGGGCCTGAAATCCGCCAGTCCGGAATCGGCAGCCTTTATCACCTTTTCAGCCAGATCCAGTCCGCCTTCTCCTCCCTTTGCCCAAACCTCCGTATAGGAGTATTCGCAGCCCATATTCCTGACAAAGTCCTCCACAAAGCTTATCTCCGCTTCGGTATCGCTTACAAAGGAATTGAGGGCGACAACCACGGGAACCCGGTATTTCTTAAGGTTCTCTATATGCTTTTCAAGGTTGACTATCCCCGCTTTCAGCGCCTCAAGGTTTTCCTCCGAAAGCCGGTCCTTCGGAACCCCACCATTATACTTTAAGGCCCTTATGGTTGCAACGAGAACAACGGCATCGGGCTTTAAGCCGGCTATCCGGCATTTTATGTCAAAGAACTTCTCCGCTCCCAGATCCGCACCGAAGCCTGCTTCCGTGATACAGTAATCGGAAAGCTTAAGGGCAGTCTCGGTTGCCCTGATGGAATTGCATCCGTGGGCGATGTTTGCAAAGGGTCCGCCGTGAACAATGGCCGGTGTGTGTTCCAGTGTCTGTATGATATTGGGCTTCATGGCGTCCTTCAGAAGAGCCGCCATGCTTCCCACAGCCTTTATGTCAGCTGCGGTCACTATATTACCGTCCAGATCGTATGCAACGATCATCTTTGACAGCCTGCGCTTCAGGTCCTTCAAATCCTTTGAAAGACAGAAGATCGCCATTACCTCGCTGGCAACGGTTATGGTAAAATGATCCTCCCTTACAAAACCGTCGGCTTTGGGTCCCATACCCACTACCAGATTCCTTAAGACCCTGTCATTAAGGTCAAGGCATCTCTTTATGGCAATGCGCCTGAGGTCTATCCTCAGCTCGTTTCCCTGTTGGATGTGGTTATCAAGAAGGGCGCAGCACAGATTATTTGCCGTCGTTATAGCATGAAAATCACCTGTAAAATGGAGGTTCAGCTCATCCATTGGCATCACCTGGGCCATGCCGCCGCCTGCAGCCCCGCCCTTAATACCGAAGCAGGGTCCGAGAGAAGGCTCCCTTAGTGCGATCACTGACCTTTTATTAAGCTTTCCGAAGGCTTCTCCCAGTCCCACGGTGACGGTGGTCTTTCCTTCTCCTGCAGGGGTGGGATTGATGGCTGTCACAAGGATCAGCTTTCCCTTTTTATTGCCTTCTATGCTTTTTAAGTATTCCTCCGAAAGCTTTGCCTTGTACCTCCCGTAAGGCTCAAGATCATCTTCCTTTATACCCAGCTTTGACGCAACCTGTCCGATGGGTAAAAGCTTTGCCTCTCTTGCGATCTCAATATCAGTCTTCACTAAAGCCTCCTTTCACTGCTTCCTGTCCGGCGGTCACTCCTGATCCTCTTCCACACCGGCTGTATCTGTTCCAATGAGCAGATAATCCTCAAACTCCTCTTTTGACATCAAAACCTGTCTGGGTTTTGTACCGTCCTCACCGCTTACCACGCCTGCTTCCGCAAGCTGGTCCATGATACGCGCTGCCCTGTTGAAGCCTATACGGAACATTCTCTGCAGCACCCCTATGGTTGCTTTTTTCTTTTCCGTTACGAACCTTCCCGCATCGGCAAAATAGGAATCACGTCCATCATCTGTTTCATCCCTGTCGGCACCCGTATCTCCGCTGTCCTTATTATCCGTACTTACGGCGGCAGATATCTCATCCGAAATATCCTTTGCCCCCTCCGTGATGGATGCTGACTCAGCTCTTATGAAATCCGTAACAGCCTGGACTTCTTCATCGGAGACAAAAGCCCCCTGCAGTCTTTCCGGCTTCGGATACTTCTGGGGATAGAAAAGCATGTCCCCGTTGCCAAGAAGCTTTTCCGCCCCGGCGGAATCAAGGATCGTCCTGGAATCCACATTGGATGACACGGCGAAGGCTATACGGCTTGGCATATTAGCCTTGATAAGACCGGTGATCACGTCCACCGACGGTCTCTGGGTGGCGATTATCAGGTGTATTCCCGCAGCCCGGGCCAGCTGGGCCAGACGGCAGATGGAGGCTTCCACATCCTTTTTCTGCACCATCATAAGGTCTGCCAGTTCATCGACCACTATCACTATCTGCGGAAGCTTTACATAGGGTTCGCCGTCTGCCAGGGTCTCTCCGGCCTCGTTTAGCTCGGGCACCTTTTCGTTATAGCCGTCCATATTCCGTACATGCACTCTGGCGAAGAGCTGGTAGCGCTTCATCATCTCGGAAACACCCCAGTTCAGGGCGCCCGCAGCCTTCACCGGATCGGTGACCACGGGAGTCATGAGTTGGGGTATCCCGTTATATACCGAAAGCTCCACCACCTTGGGATCTATCATTATAAGCTTCACCTCGTCAGGGGTGGCTTTGTAAAGTATGCTCATTATGATGGTATTGATGCATACCGATTTACCGCTTCCCGTAGCACCTGCTATGAGAAGATGGGGCATTTTTCCTATGTCAAAGACCACGCACTCCCCGCCGATATCCTTGCCCACCGCAAAGGATATCCTGGACTTTGCGGACTTAAAGGATTCGCTTTCTATAAGCTCCCTTAAGTAAACCGGTGTATTTGATCTGTTGGGTATCTCTATCCCAACGGCGGCCTTTCCGGGGATAGGCGCTTCTATACGGATATCCCTGGCTGCCAGGTTCATCTGTATATCGTTTGAGAGATTTAATATGGTGCTTACCTTTACTCCCTGCTCAGGCTGCATCTCAAACCTGGTAACGGTAGGTCCCTGGATGTGGTTAAGCATCTTTACCTTTACGCCGAAGCTTAAAAGTATATCCTGCAGCTTTTTAGCGGTATTCTCAAGGGAATCCTCGGACTCCCTCCCGCCCTGGCGGCCGATCTTCAACAGTGAAACGGGCGGAAGCTCATAGGGCTTTTCGGGCTCTGCCTTCTCTTCCTCTGCCTTTTCGGCAGTGGAAACGGATCCTGTCTGCTCTTCTTCCGGCCCAGCGCCTTCATCATCCTCAAATACTTCCTCTTCAAAGGGCTCTTCTTCTTCGAAAGGCTCCTCCTCTTCGAAAGGCTCCTCCTCTCCGAAAGCCTCCTCCTCTCTGAAAGGCTCCTCCTCTCTGAAAGGCTCCTCCTCTCTGAAAGGCTCCTCCTCTCCGAAAGGCTCCTCCTCTCTGAAAGGCTCCTCCTCTCTGAAAGGCTCCTCTGCGGCATCCTTCCCCTCTTCCCTGTGGACATTGATACTGTCTGCAGTGAAGGTACCTTCCGGATAGTCTTCATCATTAAAGGTGATCTCATGCATGTCGCTGTCTTCCACCTCGTGAAGCTGCATGAGCTCATCATAAAAATCATTCTCCTGCTGACGTTTCAGCTCTTCTATGCCGGCAGTATCCCCTCGGGAAACAGGAGCATCATTATGGAATGAGAGATCATTATATAATCTTATCTCCGGCTCAGGTTCGGGAGCGGAAACATGTATGGGTTCGGCTGCCGGTATATGTATAGGTATAGGTTCGGCTGCGGGTACATGTACGGGCTCCGGAGCCGTAATGCCGGATTCCGGCGTAATCTCCTGAAGCCTGACCTCCGGAATGGGCTTGGGATCTATCTTTTTATCGAAATCCTTCGGCTTCACCATGTGCTCGGGAGACATGGCAAAGGGAGAGTATCCCTGGGATTCTACGGTCTCCTTTTCAACAACCCTGGGTTCGGGCCTGTCAGCCTCGGTAAAGACCTGATTCTGCATAAAGGAATTCTCTTCCGGAGCCTTCTTACTGTCATCACCCACTGTAAGACTGAAGAAATCCCTGTTCTTCTTTGCCTTTGCTTCTTCCCTGAACCTCTTCCGCTTTTCTTCCCTTTCTTCTGCTCTTTTCCTTAACCGCCTTTCCTTTTCCTCCTCCCGGATAAGCCTCTTTTCCTCCCTTATGACTTCCCGGTCCTTCTCCCTTTCAATATGGCTTTCCTTAGCCCTGTCCGCTATCTCCCTCCCGGGATAGGAAAGCATTTTGAAAAGAGAGTTCCCGCTTATCACCATAAGACAGATGATAAGTATTATCACCATTATTATTACAGTGGCGGGTTTCCCTATGTTTTTCTGAAGGAACTCAAAGGGCGCACCGGAAACGATGCCGCCTCCGGAGCGGTTGGACGCGGAATAATCATAGGTCCCGGAATACCCTCCCAGGTTATAATCATCCGTTATAAAGAGCTGAAGGTACATCCCCGCATCAAAAAAAAGGACCAGGGAGCTCACAAGCTTTATAAGGGCAGAGGTATTATCCCTGTTTACAAGATAAAAGCATACACCCGCAAAGAGAAGGAAGGGGAAAATATATTCCATCCCTCCGAAGAGACCAAAAAACAGGGAATTAAAGACATCTCCGAAGCGAAGGGTCAGTCCGAAATTCCCAAGGATCAGTATTACGCAGAGCGCCAGCAGAAAAAGGATCCCTATCTCTAAATAGAGACCCTCCGGAACATCATTTTCCCTTTCCCGGCTTTTTTTTCCGGCAGGGCTTTTCCGCCTGGTGCTGTTATTCTTTTTAACTCCCTTTTTAGCTGTCGACATTCCGCCAGAGAACTACTCCTACTTAATTATGAAAGATCCGGCCACTGCAACAAGTCCGATGATAAAGCAGTATACGGAAAAGAAGATATAGCGCTTATTCTTTACCACATTCAGCATAAGCTTTATGGCTCCGTATCCCACAACTGCAGCAACCGCCATGCCCAGAAGATATACAGGCTCAAAAGCCGCTTTTGTCTCCACCACGTCCTTTACTTCAAGCACTGCCGCCCCGAGGACAGCCGGGATCGACATGATAAAGGAGTATTTTACCGCAAACCTCTTTTCAAAGCCGCAGATCAGCCCCATAGTTATGGTGGTCCCGGATCTTGAAATGCCCGGCAGTGTGGCGATCCCCTGAGAAACTCCCACAATAAAGGCATTTCCGTATCCTGCTTCCTTCGGGGTCTTTTCCCCTTCTTCCGCCCTGTCTGCAATAAATAGTATGCAGGCGTTGATGATGAGGAAGATTCCCGGCATGATAAGAGTCTTGCTGCAGTCACTTACCAGATCCTTAAGCAGGATCCCGATGATGGCGGTGGGAATGGTGGAAACGATCACCAGCATCACGAATTTCCTGTATCCCGTGCGGATCACTCTCCTCCATTTCTTCCCTCTTATCTTCCCGATGATATTCGCAAAAAAGTCAAAGATTATAAGGAAGCCTTCTTTGATAAGCTTCAGTATATCCTTATAAAAGGCTGCAAATATGGCGATCAGTGTTCCCACATGCAGCAGGATATCGAAAAAGAACAGATCCTCCACTCCCTCTCCCAGATGGAAAAGATTCTGGAATATGGCTAAATGACCCGATGATGACACCGGAAGGAATTCCGTCAGCCCCTGAAGTATTCCCATTAATATGGCACCGATGATACTCAAAACTTATACCTCCAAAACTGTTTGAGAGCCACGGCATTTAAATTCCGCTTCGCCCCTCGCCGGGGTCGGCATCCCGCATCATGATGCGGGATATACGGTAGCCGTGGCCTGCGTACCTGAGAGTTTTCTTTGAAAACATTCAGACACATTTACTCAGCTGTTTATATAGCCTACAAGTCCATTCATATTTATTATCTTCTGCATGAATTCCGGGAAGGGCTGGGCTTCAAAGGTCTCTCCTGTGGTGATATCGGTGATCTTTCCGGTATCGAAATCGATCTCCACTTCATCTCCCGCCTTTATTGCTTCAGCAGCAGGGGGACACTCCAGAATTGGAAGCCCTATATTGATCGCATTCCTGAAAAATATCCTGGCAAAGGTCTCAGCTATTACACAGCTTATCCCGGATTCCTTGATCACCATGGGAGCATGCTCCCTGGAGGAACCACAGCCGAAATTCTTTCCCGCCACCATGATATCCCCATCCTTAACCTTTGAAACAAAGTCCTTGTCGATGTCCTCCATGGCATGGGAAGAGAGCTCCTTTTTGTCCTGGATATTTAAATATCTTGCCGGGATGATCACATCCGTATCAACATTATCTCCGTATTTGAAAACCTGTCCTTTAGCCTTCATCTTTTACGATGCCGCTCCTTTCTTTTATCTTAGTATCCCGCTTTACAGCGGCGCCGTGATATAACCTGCCACTGCCGAAGCCGCAGCCACTGCAGGGCTTGCAAGATAGATCTCCGATTCAACATGTCCCATACGGCCCACAAAATTACGGTTCGTTGTGGAAACACATCTCTCTCCCGCCGCAAGGATACCCATATATCCGCCGAGACAGGGACCGCAGGTGGGAGTTGAGACTATGGCTCCGGCCTGGATAAAGTCCTTGATGAGCCCCTCTTCAAGTGCCTGCAGGTAGATCTTCTGTGTGGCGGGGATCACTATGCAGCGCACGTTATCCGCGATCTTCTTTCCCCTTATTATCTCCGCGGCGATCCTAAGATCGCTTATCCGCCCATTGGTACAGGACCCGATCACCGCCTGCTGTACAGCGATCTTCTCCCCTATCTCATCCACGGTCTTTGTATTTTCCGGCAGATGAGGAAATGCCACTGTAGGCTTAAGCTCCGAAAGGTCGATCTCATATTCTTCGTCATAGACCGCATCAGCGTCTGCTTCATAGATCTTATAAGGTCTGCTGCCGTGAGCCTTCATGTATTCTATGGCAAGATCGTCCACAGGGAAGATGCCGTTCTTTCCTCCCGCCTCTATAGCCATATTTGCTATGGTAAAACGGTCATCCATATTGAGGTACCGTATCCCGTCTCCCGTGAATTCCATGGAACGGTAAAGAGCCCCATCCACTCCGATCTTACCGATGATATGCAGGATCACATCCTTTCCGGATATCCATTTTCCGGGCTTTCCCTTAAGCACAAACCTTATAGCCGAAGGCACCTTGAACCAGGCCTTTCCCGTAGCCATGCCTGCAGCCATATCCGTAGAACCCACCCCGGTGGAAAAAGCTCCCAGTGCCCCGTAGGTACAGGTATGGGAATCCGCACCAATTATGCAGTCCCCGGCAACCGTGAGTCCGCTCTCGGGTAAAAGTGCGTGCTCAATGCCCATTTTTCCCACATCAAAGCAATTGCTTATCTCGTGGCTTGCCGCAAACTCCCTGCATATCTTGCAGTTTTCCGCGGACTTTATGTCCTTGTTGGGGATAAAATGATCCATAACAAGTGCAATCTTATCCTTATCGAAGACCGTCTTTTTATCGATCCCCTTCATAACGTTTATGGCCACCGGAGTCGTAATGTCATTCCCCAGTACCAGATCCAGCTTTGCTTCAATAAGCTGTCCCGCTTCAACCTTGTCAAGCCCCGCATGGTCCGCAAGGATCTTCTGTGTCATCGTCATTCCCATAGCATTGATTCTCCTGATATTCCGAGACCCGTTTCCGGATCAGATATTTAGCCTCAAAAAAAATACCACAAAAAAAGGCTACACGCAATATATTCTACCACATGTATTCCCGAATTACAAAATATTGTGTTTCAGACTTTGGGTTTACTTTGGGTTTATATGTCCGTACGGAGCGGAGCACCTCCCGCCCGTACATAACTCCGGTTTACTTGCCTATATGCCATTTTCCCCTTCAGGGCAAGTATTCCCGGCTCCTTCAGGCCTCAGGTTTACTTGTCTATACGCCATTTTCCCCTTCAGGGCAAGTATTCCCGGCTCCTCCAGGCCTCA
>JAFVEU010000231.1 GCA_017475845.1 Lachnospiraceae bacterium
GGCTGTCGAAAGAC
The DNA here is from genome assembly GCA_017475845.1 of Lachnospiraceae bacterium. GTDB lineage: Bacteria > Bacillota > Clostridia > Lachnospirales > Lachnospiraceae > NK4A144. The sequence goes on from JAFVEU010000231.1 coordinate 15, forward strand.
GGATAGTTCCAAGGTGGATTGACCCGTTTATCCCGGAAGTTTGAAACATTATGTTTCAAACTTCGTACTTCGGTGGTATAATGTCCGAATGGGAACAGATACTGTTTAAGCAGGATTTTATTATACAAGGGAGGAGTATTAGTTGACGATCGCATTTATTCTATTTATTTTTACGCTTCTCGTCTCCGTTTCCGTGGGGTTGTCCCGGGATGACAGGATAAGAGAGAGCATAGTGGCATTCGGGAGCATTATAATGATGGTGCTGGATGTCATTTTCTGTGTATGGGCTTTCGGAGCCGTGAACAACAGTACCGGGTATATCACCTGCATGATGCCGGAGACCCGGCCTGTGGAGATTTTCAACCTGGTGATAATCGCAGGGGAGATATTCCTTTTCCTGCTCATCACCTTCCTTTCCATAAAGCACGGGAAGGCCTACTGCATATTGCTTGCTTTTGCAGGCACTGCCCCGGTGCTGTGGCTTGACTTTACCGGAAAGGCAGTGGAAAACGGAGCCATGATCAGGGTGGACACCCTTACGATCCTGATGTTCCTGGTGGTGGGGCTGGTAGGAGGCCTGATCTCTATTTATTCCAACGGATACATGAGGGATTACCACCATCATCACACGGATGTGGAGAAGAGACCCTGGTTCTTCCAGTCAATGCTCTTCCTTTTCATGGCGGCCATGTACGGTCTCATATCATCGGATAATATCTCCTGGATATTCTTCTTCTGGGAGATCACCAGCACGGTTTCATTCCTGCTTATCGGATATACCAGGAAGGAAGAAGCGGTAAACAACAGCTTCAAGGCTCTGTGGATGAACCTGCTGGGAGGCTGCGGTTTTACCGTGGCGATCCTTTACAACACCCTTGTCTACAAAAACGGAAGTCTTATAGAGCTTATCGGCAAGGGCGCGGATTTCAGGGGAATAGTGATCCCTGTGGCCTGCCTTGCCTTTGCGGCCTTTACGAAGAGCGCGCAGATGCCCTTCTCCAGATGGCTGCTGGGAGCCATGGTGGCACCCACACCTTCATCCGCCCTTTTGCATTCCGCCACCATGGTGAAAGCAGGGGTTTACCTTCTCATAAGGATATCACCCCTGATGGGCGGTTCTCTGGCCGGTATCATGGTCACCACACTGGGAGGCTTCACCTTCTTTGCAGCATCGCTTCTAGCGATCTCCCAAAGTGACGGAAAGAAGGTTCTTGCCTATTCAACCATATCAAATCTGGGGCTGATCACCGCCTGTGCCGGAGTGGGAAAGCCGGCCGCCACCTGGGCTGCCATAATGCTGCTCTTATTCCATGCGGTTTCCAAGTCCCTTATGTTCCTCTGTGTAGGCGCGGTGGAAAACGCTACCGGCAGCAGGGATATCGAGGATATGCACGGACTTATAGTGAAGATGCCAAAGATGGCCTTTGTTATGACGGTGGCTATCTGCGGAATGTTCCTGGCCCCCTTCGGAATGCTGGTGGCGAAGTGGGCGGCATTAAAGGCATATATTGATTCAAATAACGTGCTCCTTGTTATCTTCCTGGTCTTCGGCTCCGCCACCACCATGTTCTACTGGGGCAAATGGCTGGGAAAGCTTTTTGCGGTATTGCATCAGTCGGAAACCCTGAGGGATATCATACACAGGACCGAGTGGTACGTGATGTACATGCTGACCGCTCTGGTCATCGCCCTCTGTGTTTCATTCCCCTTCTTAGGTCAGATCTTCATAGAACCCATGCTCTGGGTGGAATACGGCTTTAAGGCAGGACAGATCATCAGCTCCAGCGACGTGCGGGTAATGCTGATGATGCTCATCATGATAGCCCTCATGCCTGTGCTGGCCATATTCCTTATATTCAACAGAAAGGAAAAGATGACAATGTCCTATATGTCCGGAGCAAATGCCGGAGATGACAGGCATTTCGTGGATGCCTACGGCGGGATCCGGCCTTCATACCTCTCCAACTGGTATATGGAGGAAATGTTCGGGGAGAAAAAGATACTGATACCTTCCCTTTGTGTGGCGGCCGCCTTTGTAGTGGTGCTGATGATCCTTTCCATAGGGACCGGAATAGGAGGTGGCTTCAGATGAACAGTACTGTGATAATGATCCTGAACATAGCTGCATTTCTCATACTGGCTCCGGTAGTGGGCTTCTTCCTTGAGGGCTATGACAGGGTGCTCTCTTCCAGACTGCAGAGGAGGATGGGACCTCCCTTCCTTCAGCCCGTGTATGACCTTATAAAGCTTTTTGAAAAGCAGGCCATAGTCGTTAATAACTTTGAAACGGCTCTGGTGCTGGGATTCACCATTTTCACCATTTTCTCCGGCTGCCTTTTCTTTGCCGGAGGGGATATACTGCTGGTATTCTTTGCTTTTTCCCTGGCGGATATGTTCCTGGTGCTGGCGGCCTCCAGTGCGAATTCACCCTATTCTTCCCTGGGATCGCAGAGGGAGTTCGTTCAGATGATGGCCTATGAGCCCATGACCCTGCTTACGGCCATCGGCTTTTACATGACCTGCGGAAGCTTCAATGTTTCCGACATCATAAACCAGGATATGCCTGCCATAGTAAGGACACCTGGGGTGTTCCTGGGCTACTGCTTTATCCTGATAATCAAATTAAGGAAATCCCCCTTCGATCTTTCCACCTCCCATCATGCACATCAGGAGATGGTAAAGGGACTGACTCAGGATATAGCCGGAAATGTGCTTGGAATCCTTGAGCTTGGAGAGATATACGAGGAAATATTCCTTATGGCCATAGTCATGCTGTTCTTTATCTGCAAAAACCCCATAAGCTATGTGGTTGGAGCGGTTGTGGCCCTGATCGTGTTCTTTATAATGATAGTAATTGACAATGTATTCCCCAGAGTGAAGTGGAATAATATGCTGATCACCTCCTGGGGTGTGACCCTCAGTCTGGCGGGAAGCAATTTCCTGGTTCTTACCATGCTGAAGATCGCCAGGATATAAGGAGAAAGTATCATGAAGATTTCAAAGTCACCTTGGCTTCTGCATTATGATGCATCAAGCTGCAACGGCTGTGATATAGAGGTGCTGGCGTCCACGACACCCCGCTTTGATGTGGAGAGGTTCGGGATAATAAATACAGGCAACCCGAAGCACGCCGATATTTTTGTGATCACGGGAGGAGTCAATCACCAGACCCGTCATGTGGTAAAACAGCTGTATTCACAGATGCCTGACCCCAAGGTAGTGGTAGCGGCGGGGATCTGCGCCTGTGACGGCGGTATTTTCAAGGACTGTTACAATGTTTCCGGAGGAGTGGATACGGTGATCCCTGTGGATGTATATGTTCCGGGCTGCGCCGTGAAGCCGGAAGCCCTGATAGACGGTGTCGTAAAGGCTCTTGCCATACTGGATAAAAAAAGAGAAGCCATGAAGGCTCACGAGACTTGTGAGGTTCCCGGAACAGCCGACCGCAGCCGGGAGGAGGAGAAGTAATATATGGAACAGGAATTCAGAAAAGTTTCACATCACTCCATCCTTTCAGAGGTGGAAACCCTTCACGAGGAGAGATACCGCCTGATACAGATATGTGCCACAACGGTTA
>JAFVEU010000232.1 GCA_017475845.1 Lachnospiraceae bacterium
CCCTGAAATCCTTCTCGGCTTCATCGATTATCTCCTGAAACCATTTGGATCTGTGGCTCATCTCCATAACGGACTGTCCGGAGCCATGATAATCAAGCATCTCCTCCGCACAGGTCTTATGTACTTCCTCCGGCATCATGGCCGGTCCGGCCGAAAAATTGTAAACTCTTCCCATTTTTTCACTCCTCTTTTTTCATTTTATACTACAGGTCACTCTCATCAAAGACTTCCGAAATGGCCTTCCCCGGGGGGACCATGGGGTAGACGCTGTCATCCTTTTCGATGACACAGTCTATGACAACCGGGTTTTCCGACTTCAGGGCCTTTTTAAGGACCTTTTCCACATCACTCTTCTTCTCTATCCTGTATGCTTCACAGCCCATGGCCTCGGCAACCTTCACATAGTCGGTCTTGTCGGTAAGTACTGTCTGCGAATACCTTCCTCCATAAAAAAGGGTCTGCCACTGCCTCACCATTCCGAGAACGGAATTGTTGATTATGATGTCGATCACCTTTATATTGTTACGGCTTAAGGTGGCAAGCTCATTCATGTTCATGCGGAAGCATCCGTCACCTCCGATATTAACAACTATCCTGTCCGGGCACCCTACCTTTGCTCCCATAGCGGCTCCCAGACCGTATCCCATGGTTCCCAGGCCTCCGCTGGTAATGAACTGTCCGGGATTCTTGAATCTATAGTACTGAGCAGCCCACATCTGATGCTGTCCCACATCTGTAACGATTATGGCATTCGAATCCGTGAGCCTGTCCAGAGTCTCTATAACATAGGGACAGGTGAGCTTATTCCTGTCATAGGAAAGGGGGAACTGTTCCTTAAGCTCCATTATGTGATCCACCCAGTCCTTATGCTCCCTCTTTTCCACTAAGGGTATAAGCTTCTTAAGGACTTCCTTCAGATCCCCGATTATGCAGGCGTCGGTCCTTATATTCTTGTTTATCTCCGCTGCGTCGATATCCACATGTATGATCTTTGCGTGGGAAGCAAATTTCTTCGCATTTCCCGTGACCCTGTCGGAAAACCTGGCTCCAAGGGCGATAAGACAGTCGCATTCGCTGACACCCTTGTCACTGGTCTTGGTACCGTGCATACCGATCATACCGGTATAGAGCTCCTCATAGGCGCTGAAAGCTCCTTTTCCCATAAGAGTATCGCAGACCGGGGAATCGATCTTTTTTGCAAATTCCTTTACCTCGGCGGAAGCTCCGCTTAAAACCGCTCCACCTCCTACGTAGATAAAGGGTTTCCTGGACTGGTTTATGATCTTTGCAGCATTTTTAAGGTCTTCCTCGTTATACGACGCAAGCCTTTTAACGGGAACGGGTTTTGCCTTTTTATAATCGCACTTATCCGCAGTCACATCCTTTGTGACATCCACAAGCACCGGTCCCGGTCTTCCGCTCTTTGCGATACGGAAAGCCTTTCTTAAGTTTACCGCCAGATCCTTTATATCCTTTATGATGTAATTATGCTTTGTGATGGGCAGAGTGATGCCTGCGATATCCACCTCCTGAAAGGTATCCTTTCCCAGAAGCGGAAGATTTACATTACAGGTAATAGCCACCATGGGAACAGAATCCATAAAGGCTGTGGCGATACCCGTTACAAGATTGGTGGCTCCGGGGCCGCTTGTGGCCATACACACCCCGGTCCTTCCCGTAGCTCTGGCATAGCCGTCTGCCGCATGGCTTGCTCCCTGCTCGTGGCTGGTGAGCACATGCCTTATCTCATCCGAATGCCTGTAAAGAGCGTCATACACATTGAGGATAGAACCTCCGGGATATCCGAAGATGGTATCAACCCCCTCTTCCTTAAGCACTTCTATGATTATCTCAGCTCCAGTAAGCTGCATAGTTAAACGATCCTTTCTGTACACTCCTTATAGTTTTAAGAAAAGCTCAAGATCATCTTCACTGTATCTCGAGGACCGCTCCCCTGTTTCCGCTGGTGACAAGCCTCTGATACCTCTGAAGGTAGCCCGTATCCACGTTGGGTTTCCGGGGAGTCCATTTCTTTCTTCTCTCCTTGAGAACCTCATCCGGCAGGTCCACATTAAGGGAATTGTTGGGGATATCTATCTTTATTATATCCCCTTCTTCCACCAGGGCTATGGGACCGCCCACCGCAGCTTCCGGTGAAACATGGCCGATGGATGCTCCTCTGGAGGCTCCGGAGAACCGTCCGTCCGTGATCAGAGCAACAGAGGATCCAAGCCCCAGTCCCGCAATGGCGGATGTGGGATTCAGCATCTCCCTCATGCCGGGACCGCCCTTCGGGCCCTCATACCTTATAACCACCACATCCCCTGCCTTGATCTTTCCGCCGAGGATCGCTTCTATCGCATCCTCCTCACAGTCAAATACCCTGGCAGGTCCTTCGTGTACCATCATTTCGGGAACAACTGCGGAACGCTTTACTATACCGGTATCCGGGGCGATATTTCCCTTGAGCACCGCAATACCGCCCTCCGCCATAAAGGGATCTTCTACAGGCCTTATGGTCTCGGGATCCATATTCACGCAGTCCTTTATATTCTCTCCCACCGTCTTCCCGGTGACCGTCATACAATCGAGATTTAAGAGCCCCTTCTTTGAAAGCTCGTTCATTACGGCATAAACACCGCCTGCCTCATTTAAGTCCTCCATATAGGTATGTCCCGCAGGAGCCAGATGGCAGAGGTTAGGAGTCCTTGCAGACACCTCATTTGCGATCTCCATATCAAGCCTGATGCCGCACTCATGGGCAATAGCCGGAAGATGGAGCATGGTATTCGTTGAACATCCCAGAGCCATATCCACTGTCATAGCGTTCATAAAGGCTTTTTCGGTCATGATATCCCTGGGACGTATATTCTTTTCATACATCTCCATGACTCTGTATCCCGCGGTCTTTGCTATACGGATCCTTTCGGAATAAACTGCGGGAACGGTCCCGTTGCCCTTTAAGCCCATTCCTATGGCCTCCGTGAGACAGTTCATGGAATTGGCGGTGTACATACCCGAGCAGCTGCCGCAGGTAGGGCATACATGCTCGTCAAAATAGTTGAGCTCGGCTTCATCGATCTTTCCCGCTGCCTTCTCACCCACCGCTTCAAACATGGAGGACAGGGAGCGCTTCTTTCCGTGAACCCTGCCTGCCAGCATGGGTCCTCCGGAAACGAATACCGTAGGTATGTTCACCCTTGCTGCTGCCATAAGGAGTCCCGGCACGTTCTTATCGCAATTTGGTACCATGACCAGAGCGTCAAACTGATGGGCAAGAGCCATACACTCCGTGGAATCCGCTATGAGGTCCCTGGTCACCAGTGAATACTTCATGCCGATATGTCCCATAGCGATACCGTCACAGACTGCGATGGCAGGGAAGACCACAGGCATTCCGCCTGCTTCCGCCACTCCCAGCTTGACCGCTTCCACTATCTTATCTATGTTCATATGCCCGGGAACTATCTCATTAAATGAGCTCACTATCCCCACCATGGGCTTTTTCATCTCTTCTCTTGTGAAACCCAGCGCATTAAAAAGACTTCTTGCCGGTGCTGCCTGGTCTCCCTTTTTAACATTGTCACTTCTCATGGCATTCTCCTTATATTTTCTTTAACAATACGTGTCATATAAGCCACGTACCGCTGATATACACGGGTATCGGAAAATGTAAGCTGTCACCTCAGCCTTAAAGCTCAAAGCTCGGCGCAGACAGCATCTCCCATCTCCGTGGTGCTCACCTTCTTACAGCCTTCCGAATATATGTCTCCTGTGCGGATCCCCTTTGAAAGCACCTTCTGCACCGCAATTTCCACGGCATCGGCCTCATCGTTAAGATCGAAGGAGAACCTTAGCATCATGGCAGCTGAAAGAATTGTGGCTATGGGATTTGCGATATTCTGTCCCGCAATGTCCGGTGCAGAACCGCCGCTTGGCTCATAGAGGCCGAACTTTGTCTCGTTAAGTGAGGCGCTTGGAAGCATCCCTATGGAACCTGTGATCTCCGCAGCTTCATCGGAAAGAATGTCCCCGAACATGTTCTCCGTAAGAAGGACATCAAACTGTGCGGGATCCTTTACAAGCTGCATGGCAGCATTGTCCACCAGCATATGGGAAAGCTCCACCTCGGGATAGTCCTTTGAAACCTCCTCGGTAACCGCTCTCCAGAGCCTTGAGGAATCCAGTACATTTGCCTTATCGACGCTTATGACCTTCTTACGGCGCTTCATTGCCACCTCAAAGGCCTTGACCGCTATGCGGCGGATCTCATCCTCACTGTAAATGAGAGTGTCAACAGCTGTCTTTTTGCCATTTTCCTCTGTAGTATGCCTTTCACCGAAATAAAGCCCGCCGGTCAGTTCCCTCATTATAAGCATATCAAAGCCCTTATCCGCTATATCGGAGCGGAGGGGGCAGGCTGCAGAAAGCTCTTTATAGAGCTTTGAAGGCCTTAAATTCGCAAAGAGACCAAGAGCCTTGCGGATCCCTAAAAGCCCTGCTTCCGGACGCTTTTCCGGAGGAAGCTTATACCAGGGGGAAGTGGCCGCATTTCCGCCTATTGATCCCATAAGTACGGCGTCAGAGGACTTTGCTGCCTCTATGGCATCATCCGTAAGGGGTATCCCGAATCTATCAATGGAGCAGCCTCCCATGATGATATCCGTATACTCAAAGCTGTGGCCGTATTTCCCGGCCACCCTGTCCAACACCTTTTTAGCCTCATCAACTATTTCCGGACCTATACCGTCTCCCCGGATCAATCCGATCTTACGATCCATATATCTGAGTCCTCCCTTTCCATGCCCTCACCTGATCAATATCTTCAGGGTAATGCACTGTAATAAGGGGACGTGCCCGGCACGCCCCCGCTGCTTGTCTGCCCGTCACTCGGACTGAGAAGCGCTGCTGCCCTTTTCTATCTCAGTCACGGCCGATTTCCTCATGGGAATACGGCAGTTTTTGTTGCTGCCAAACTCCACGATTATCATATCATCCGAAATATCTATCACCATTCCGTAAAAGCCGCTGGTAGTCACCACATAGTCTCCTACCTCCATGGCATCTATCATTGCCTTATGTCTTTCCTGCTCCTTCTTCTGAGGACGTACGGATATGAAATAAAAGAATCCGATGATGGCAATTATATAGAGGACCATTACTCCTATCCCGCCAAAACCGGAAGCGGCACCTGCAGTTGTCAATAAAATATCGCCCATTTTTCAAACCTCTCTTTTATACAGTGGCTATTATCCACCTTTGATACAAAAAAACACGTTGCTAAACACTATACATAAAAAAGATAAGTAACGCAAGCCCTTTTAGGGGTTGCTGCTTTCATCCCGTCATATTGCTGTAGTTACTGATAAAATCCCTGCGGAAGGCATCGAACCGCTGCTCCTCTATGGCAAGCCTGATATTTTCCATAAGAGTGTTATAGAAATAGAGATTATGCATTACACAGAGTCTTAAACCCAGCATTTCCCCGGCTTTCAGAAGATGGCGGATATAGGCCCTGCTGTGGTTACGGCAGACAGGACAATCACAGCCCTCTTCTATGGGGTTTAAGTCCATCTCAAATCTGGCGTTCATGAGATTCAATTTACCATGACGGGTATATACGTGACCGTGGCGGCCGTTTCTCGTGGGATAGACGCAGTCAAAGAAGTCAACTCCCCGGTAAACCGCTTCCACGATATTTACGGGAGTTCCCACGCCCATGAGGTAAGTAGGCTTATTTTCCGGGAGATGGGGCACGGTAACATCCAGACCATGGTACATTTCCTCGTGGGTCTCCCCCACCGCAAGTCCCCCCAGGGCATAACCGTCCAGATCCATTTCGGATATCTCCTCAGCCTGGGCGATACGGATATCATCAAAGATTGCCCCCTGATTGATCCCGAAGAGGAGCTGGTTCCTGTTTATGGTATCCGGGAGGCTGTTAAGCCTCACCATCTCTGCTTTACAGCGTTTAAGCCATCTGGTGGTGCGTTCCACCGAGGGCAGCACATAATCCCTGTCCGCCTTTGAATTCGGACATTCATCAAAGGCCATGGCAATGGTGGAACCGAGATTTGACTGTATGCGTATGGATTCCTCCGGACCCATAAAGATCTTATGTCCGTCGATATGGGATCTGAAGGTGACCCCCTCTTCCTTTATCTTCCTTAAAGAAGCCAGGGAAAAGACCTGGAAACCGCCCGAATCGGTAAGTATGGGTCTGTCCCAGTTCATGAATCTGTGAAGTCCCCCCAGGGCGCGGATCTTTTCGTCCCCGGTGCGGACATGCAGGTGATAGGTGTTGCAGAGCTCCACCTGAGTCTTTAATTCCTTTAAGTCAGGTGAGGAAACGGCCCCCTTGATGGCAGCAACGGTACCCACGTTCATGAAGACCGGGGTCTCGATAACACCGTGGACTGTGGTGAGCCTGCCCCTCTTTGCCCTTCCGTCCTTACACAGGAGTTCGTACATTAATCCACCGCTCCTATCTCTTTCACATATTCCTCAAGGCAGATATCTCTCCCCATGATCTCCGTGGCGGCCGCAACTCCCACATATCTGAAGTGCCAGGGCTCGAATTCTATCTTGGTGATATTTTCCTTTCCAAGGGGATACCGGAGGATAAATCCGTATTCTGCGCAGTGTTCCTTAAGCCACCTGCCCCCGTCAGTTTCGGCAAAGGCCGCATCCAGAGTCTTATGGTCATTGGATATGAAGTCGAAAGCCAGCCCCACCTGATGCTCGCTGGTTCCGGGAATTGCAATGGTCTGGCTGGCAAGCTCGTAAGCTTCCTCCTCGCTGTAGCCTTTTTTCATGTACTGCCTCTGCTTTTTCTTAAAGAGGACCTCCTGCCTTTCATCGGATCTGTAGGGGGAACAGATAAAGATGGAAACCCCGTCCTCTTTGGCAGCATTTATCATATTCAATACATAGGGCATGACCCGTACATCGGATTTTATCTGCCCTCTTATGGTGGCAAGCTCGAATTCATAATCATCGGGAATATGGTGTTCCTTATTGATGAGGATCAGTGACCAGTCGTCCTTGTAAGCTGCACGTACGTATCCCACACCCTCCTCGTAGATCCTTGCCTCGTCATCCGCCTGGAAATCATTCTCTATCTTATATCTGCTTTCGGAAGCGGCATTCAACGCCATGATAAGGTCGTTGGCAGAAACCTCCGCATCCCTTTCACCGCTTTCCGGAGAAGTCACGTCCTTTAACGCCGCAATGCCTATCTCCTCAGGCTCTATTTCCTCCACAAGGATACTTCCCTTCTCCGTGTTCACGTAAAGGGGTTTTATTTCCTCGGGAGCCTCCTGCTGTTCCGGCACGTTCTCCGCAAAGGAAAAGCTGGTGAATGCCGTAAAGATAAGACCCAATAAGCAGACACCCGCCACCTTCCTCATATGTGTGTATAAAAAAAACAGGGGATAATAGAACAGCAGAAAAATCCCCATGAGTAGATATACGGGGATCTTCAGCAATATATTTTTATCTGCAAACTGCTTTAAGCCGTTAATGACTTTTTTAGCGTTCATTTACTCCTGCACACTTTCACTCACTCCCACGATCATCTGCTGCCTGCCGTTTTCATTGACCAATGCCGCCTTCAGCCGGACAGGCCGTGGCCTTCCGTTCATGATCAGGCGGTATTTCAGAACAAATACGTCCGCCTGCTGTATCTTCTGCAGGATATTCTCCTTATTGAATTCTCTCCTGAACCGCTCCCTGTCCTCTTCATAGACCACTCTTTCGACATCCCCCATCGCACTTTTAAAGAAGTCATGACCTTCGGGCGGAAGACCGAGACTTAAATAGTCAAAGGTGGCACTGAAGGAAGAATAATCGTCATTATAGGGATTTACTGTATAGAAGCATATGTAGTTGCCTGTCAGAGCATTTATCCTGGCGTAGATCGTCTGTTCTTCCTTAAGCCGCTCCAGCGCAGCCTTCTGTTTCATCTGGGCGTTGACATTATTTATCCCTATAATAAGATGCCTGCCGTCCGATCCGATACGGCTGGCTCTCATATTCACATACAGGGGCTCATCATTTAAGAGATGCCTGTAGGTGTACGTGAAGAACCCCTTTTTATCTATAAGCCTTACCACATTCTCCTTATTGAACGCCTCTATGAAAGCGTCCCTGTCCTCTTTATGAAGGAGGGTCTGGGCCTTTGTCCGGCTGGTCTCAAAGAAATCTTTTCCATGACTCTCGGCCAGCATGGCATTCTTCAGAA
>JAFVEU010000233.1 GCA_017475845.1 Lachnospiraceae bacterium
CCATAGTATCCTGTATCAGCCGGTTCTCCAATCTTGCAGATCTGGAAAGAGTCGGGGCGAAAGTGTTTATATCGTATTTATGTACTTCGGTCATAGCCACGGCAGTGGGACTCGGTACATTCTTTTTGCTGAAGCCGGGGATAGTGCTGCCGGGCGTTCAGGCGGCGGCGAAGGAACAGGTACAGTCCTCCATTGGAGATGCGGCTCTGGAAAGTATTATTGGTATAGTTCCGGATAACTTTATCAAACCTTTCCTGGAATCCAACATGCTTCAGCTTATCTTTCTGGCGGTTCTCTGCGGTATAGCCGTGGGGCTCATCGGAGAATACTCGGAACCGCTCAGAAACCTGATGGAAGCGTGCAACGAGATGTTCTTAAGGATCATCACAATGATAATGTTATTTATTCCGGCGGCGGTATTCTGCTCCGTCTCCTCTCTGATCATAAGCGTGGGGGTGGATACGCTTCTTTCCCTCCTTGGGATCGCCGGATCCTTTATTTTCGGGATATTCTGTATGATGATCATATACTGTCTGATCCTCATCCTGTTCGGAAGGCTGAATCCATTGACTTTCATAAAAAAGTATTTTTCCACCATGCTGCAGGTGTTTTCCATTGCAGCCAGCACACCATCCATCCCGGTGAATATGAAGGCCTGTGAGGAAAATCTGGGGATAGACAGAAAAGTCTACAGCCTGTCCATCCCTCTTGGGGCTACCGTTAATATGGACGGTACCTGTGTGCTGCTTGCGGTTCAGACACTGGCTCTGGCGAAAATGTACGGGGTTCCGGTCACGGGTGCGTCTGTCTTTTCTCTGGCCATATCAATTCTGGTGTTTTCAATAGGTGCGCCGGGGGTTCCCGGGTCTTTGATGATCATTATGGCAGCGCTCCTTTCACAGCTTAATGTTCCGGTGGAAGGGCTGGAGATCGTGATCGGCCTTGCTCCTTTTCTGGGAATGTTCCTTGCAGCCAGCAACTGTCTGGGAGATGTTATAGTAACTGCAGTTGTGGCAAGGAGCGAAGGCCTGATGGATGTGCAGAGGTATAACAGCTGACCGGGGAACACTGTAAACCCCTCTTTTTCCTTGTCTATTCCCGGCGGGCTATGTAAAATGAGATGATACAGGCGCCAAAGGCCTGAATGGTCTTCGGATCATATTGCAGCTGAATAAAGATATTATGTATGTAAAGGGGATTCGTTTATGGAAGCTTTGGTAATAGGCAGCGGGATAGCCGGAATGGCCAGCGCCGTAAGGCTCGCCCGTCAGGGAGTTCATACAACGCTTGCTTCTCCGGCACCTTCCGGGCACTCCGAGTCTGTGATGGCAGCAGGCGGTATCAATGCCACTCTGTCCGGAAATGACGAGGGTGATTCCGTCGACAGTCATGTCCGGGACACACTGAAGGGCGGATGCGGTATCGGAGGGGAGAAGGCGGTAAGAGGACTCTGCGAACACGGTGAAGAGATCATCCGTTATCTCGAGAGTATCGGTACTGTTTTTTCCGTTGACAGCGAAAACAGGCCGGCGAGACGTGCCTTTGGAGGACAGTCCCATAAGAGGACATATTATTGCGGTTCCTCCACTGGAAAGCAGATAGTATCTGCCCTTATTATGGAAGCCCGCAGGTTTGAAGCCTCGGGTATGATCACCAGGCGCATGAAGCTCAATTTTCACTCGGCGTTGATAAAGGACGGAGTTTGCTACGGCGCGCTTCTCATGGATTCGGAAAGCTTCCGGCTGGAGGCCTTTTATTCCGATTTTACGGTAATGGCCACGGGAGGTCAGAATGCCCTTTTCGGAAAGACCACAGGCTCCACCCTGTGCGACGGCTATGCTGCGGGAAAGCTCTTTATGCAGGGGGCTGAGCTTAAAAACCTTGAATTCATCCAGTATCATCCCACGACCCTGGAAACCGCCCAGAAGAAGATGCTGATATCGGAAGCGGTCAGAGGCGAGGGCGGAAGGCTTTTTTTCGTGGAAAACGGAAAAAGAGTGTATTTCATGGAAGAAAAGTACGGGGAAAAGGGAAACCTTATGACCCGGGATCTGATCTCAAGGGAGATATACGGCTGCGGAAAAGATGTATTTCTGGATATCTCCTTCCTGGAGGGAAAGACCATTGATGAGCGTCTGCCGGAGGTAAGGGATCTTTGCATGAAATACAGGAGCATAGATATAAAGAAGGAGCCGATCCCGGTTTCGCCCTCTGTCCATTTCTTTATGGGGGGATTGGCGGTTCACTTAAATCACGAGACCAGCATCAAAAATCTCTTTGCCACAGGGGAATGCGCTTCCATGTATCACGGAGCCAACCGTCTGGGAGGCAATTCACTTCTCTCCGCCATGTACAGCGGACTGGTGGCGTCAGATGAGATCGCAGGAAGAGCGCCTCACAGAAAATACCCCGATTTCAGCGCCTATATGGAGGATGAGAGAAAGGGTCTGAAAAAGAACCGTGATTCAAAAAGTACATTTCCGGTATTTTATATCCGGGATATGCTCAGTAAGACCATGAATAACAATCTCGGTATTGTCAGGTGTGAAAAGAACCTTGACGAGGGCTTAAGCGATATAGACTATTATCTGTCCATCGCAGAAAAGATAAGATATGACAGATCCGTTCCGCCCTATACAAATTTCAGCCTCAAAGCCATGCTGACTCTGGCGGGAGCCACCATTATGGCGGCAAAGGAGAGAAGGGAGAGCAGAGGAGCCCATTACAGGAGCGATCACAGGGATACAAAGGACGAATACGCTTTTTCGACCATTGTTTCTTATGATGATGGCGGATATTCTGTACGTTTCGACAAGGAGCACAGCTATGAAAGTTAATGTTTTAAGGCGCGAGGCACGCGATAAACATCCGTACTGGGAAAGCTTTATCTATGACGGTCCGGATGACAATACAGTGGCAGGACTTCTGGACTACATCAATTACAATGATGACATAATAAATGATAAGGGGGAAAAGACCGCAAGGATAGGATGGGAGTGTTCCTGCATGCAGGGCATGTGCGGTTCCTGCGCGATGATAGTGAATGACAGGCCTGTTCTGGCATGTGAGGCCTTTTTAAGGGATTTTAAGGAACCGGAGATCACCCTTAAGCCCCTTAGCAAATTCCCGGTGATCCGGGATCTTATGGTGGACAGATCAAGCATACATGAGAGCCTTATCGACAATAACGTCTACATAGGAAAGTACAGTCCGCAGGAGGACAAGGACTTCGAGCAGGATTATACTGCTGCCAAGTGCTTAAAATGCGGTCTGTGCATAGAGGTATGCCCGCAGTATACCGATGGCAGAACGTTTTACGGGGCACCCTTTGCGAATGACTGCTATCTGGTGGCCTCCAGAAACCGGGGGAAGACCGGGGAGATTGCGGAGATCTATGATGAGCATTTCAAGAAAGAATGCGCATATGATCTTGCCTGTGACAGGATCTGCCCCGTGGGGATAAAGTTTACCGCTTCCATGAAGAAGCTCAATTCGATAAAACGCGGGTGATCGCTGGAAAGGAAACATATGAAGAATTGCAGATCATTGACCTAACTCCGGCAGATGGCAGTGATAGTGTCAAGTCATATTCTCGGGGAGCTGGAGAACACGGCTGACAGATTCGGTATAGTTCATAACGGGATCATTGCCAGGGAGATAACGCAGGAAGACTTAAGTCTCAAGAGGCCCGAGATAGAGCTGTCGGTATCCATGGGTGACCTTGAAAAGGCGAAACAGATCCTTTCGGAAAACGGCATCAGGATCCTTAAGGAGGGTTTTCTCCCTGGACGTATTTTTTCTGCTGTTCAGAAAAAAAGAACTGGATTTTTGAGACTGTATGCAAGGAAACTGTAATACTATCAGAGGAAGTATTGGAATGGGGTGGCTTTAGGAAAAAGTCACAGGAGGTATTTTTATGGGAATATCAAGGAAAAAGGGCATCAATAACAGGACTCTTCCGGTGATCATCGCTTTATCACTGTTTCTTTCACAATGCTTTTCCTTTCAGGCATTTGGGGAGACAAAGGTAAGTGTACCCGAGGACTCCCCTGCACCCTATGTTGAGGGAGAGGCCATAGTCTGCCTGCAGCCGGAGGAAGCGAGTGAAATGAGGATACTCTCATCCACAAAAGGGCTTTTCGATGCAGAGCCGAAGGCGGACAGTGAATTTCTTATGGATGTGAGTGACGGAGTAAATGCCCTGTCAAAGGAAGAGAAGGGCAGCGCATCCATTGCTGCCGCCGGGTTGAATACTTCAAAAAAGACCATTTTGAAGCTGGTGAGATCGGATTCCCTTTCCACAGAAGAATTGATAAGGCTCTACTCCGGGAAAAAGGGAGTGCTTTTTGCAGAGCCGAATTACATACATAAGGCAGAAACTGTCCCGGTTCAGACGGAGGTGCTTCCTGCCGCGGATCATGAGCCGGAGATCCTCCTCGCCACGCCGACACAGTCCGGACAGATTGATTACAGGGAGGATCAGTATGCCTTTGGAAACGGCGAAGGAGGGATTGATGTTCCTAAATGGGGTGTGAGTTCCAATAAAAACGCCGAAGGAGTGGTGGTTGCGGTACTTGACACCGGTGTCGACTATGAAAACGAAGATCTTAAGGATGTGATGTGGGATGAGGGACTTGAACACCCTGAGCTCACTGCTCTTGGGGGAGGAAAGTACGGCATTAACAGCGGATACGAATACTATGAAGGAGATAACCCCACACCTAAGAGTGATCCTATGGATATCTATGGGCATGGGTCGCACTGCGCGGGAATAATAGCTGCGGCCTGGAATGATTACGGTGTAAGCGGAGCCGCCAACGGGGCCAGAATAATGGCAATTAAACAAAGCATTAACGATTATGGTAATTCTTCCGATGCTACCGTAATGATGGGATACAATTACATCCTAACGGCAAAGAGGGCGGGAGTAAATGTGGCCGTCGTCAATTGCTCCTTTGGAGGATATGATGTGAACAGTACAGTTCAGTTTTTTTGCATGAAAACATTTGGGGAAAACGGGATAACAGTCTGCTTTGCTTCAGGAAATGCCAATGCAGACCATGATGTGGTCGGTGAAGAAACTGTATTGTTACAGAATATCCCTTCAGTTATCAATGTAGATTCCTCGGATAGGGAAGGGAAGAAAAGCAGTTTCTCGGACTACGGGTTAAGAACCACGCACATTTACGCCCCGGGAAGCGAGATCATTTCAACCATTGTCAGGGCAAAGGCTTCACCCGTAACTGATAAAAATGTGTCAAAGCCTGTGAGTGTTTCCGGAAAAGAGCTCTATGATGATTTTTCCTCTGCAGAACCGAAGGCATTTATCTATGAAGCAAATGGGGGAAACGGCACAAAGATAAGAAGAGAAAACGGTGAACTCATCATTAGCGGAACAGATGTGAAGCAGCCCCCTGATGAGGTCACAAAGGAAACCTTTGCGGAAGGCGAAGAAGATAAATTTGTATTATTTACGCTGAAGTTAAATGAGAAGAAGCTTGATCCTCATCCGAAGAACAGTAAATATCATCTTATATTTAACAGACGAGGTGACGGAAGCGGCCTGTTATTCCTGCAGGTATACGTAAAGACCAAAGAGGGTAAATGGGAGAGACCAAACCTCACTCCCAATATGGAACATGAGCTTTCATATGATCAGTATCCTCTTGACCGGAGCCTCAATGGAAACGAGTTTGATCTTGAGGATCTTCAGATCCGGTTTGTACTAAATAACTCGGATGGATGCGACTTTGAGGAAGCAGCTCTGGGGGAAATGTGGATAACGGACTGCGGAGGATTCCCCTACGATTATAACAGCGGAACCTCTATGGCAGCGCCCGCGGTAGTCGGGGAAGTGGCGATCCTTGCCGGAAGCTTTCCGGAAGACAGCGCAGCTAAAAGGGCAGCACGGGTGCTTGCCGGAGCAAAGGCAAATAATAATCTGGCAGGTACCTGTATCACAGGAGGACAGGCAAATGTGAGGAATGCCCTTGATGAAAACAGATATACTCCGGTCATTAATTCACTTTTTGTGCAGGATGACGGTCTTCATATCGAAGGATATTTCTTCGGGGATAAGGAAAGTACAGGTGTCAGTATCCGGCAGGGAGACAGGGATTGGTCAACAGCGGACGGAACTCTTGATATCATCTCTGTAAAAAAGGATCCTGAGGATAAGGATCACCGTGAGATCCTTCTTAAAGTTCCGGAGGGAATGGATAACAGAGAGGCAAAAGTCACTGTTTCCGACAGTAAAAAAGAGACAGGCCGGAGAGATTATACGAGGATCCTTACACCCCTTGATCCTGAGCTTCTGCTTCCGGAGAATGAAAACCTGTACAAGAGGATCAATATAGACAATGAAGCACTGAAAGATGTTCAGCTATATAACACAACCGTGCTGAACGGTACAATTTTCTTTTTGGGTGTTGATCTCATAAATGATTGTTACGCGACCTTAGCTTATAAGAATAAAAAAATTGAAAAAATGGAAAGACCGTTAACAGGTTGGGGAAATATTGCCGAATATGACGGTAAATTATTATATTTCGAATATCTAAATCCGGGAGATCTGATCGTTGAAGATCCGGAAGGAGAAGCTGATGTGATCGAATTTGTTCCCGATAAACCTGAAAAACCGGATCCCGGGGTTCCTGAATGGGTTTATGAAGTGCCGGACAAAAATGATTACAGAATAGATCTTTATTATGACGGAAAGGATATTTATCTTTTAAGGCTGCATTATGAACCGGAACCTGATACGGATGGGAAACAGGCGTATAGTGCCCTGTACACCCTTGATCCCCTTACGGGAAGGGGAACGTACAAAG
>JAFVEU010000234.1 GCA_017475845.1 Lachnospiraceae bacterium
CATATTGATAAATGTGCTCTTCTCGGTTTTTTCATCCTTTATGCAGATCGGGATAAGCAGGGAGAGAATGGAAAAAACGGCTTACGAAAGCGGACTTACCTATTCACTTATAAGCGGCATACAGAAGATAAAGCTTTCAGGTGCGGAAAAGAGGGCTTTCGGAAAGTGGTCAAAAGGGTATGCAGGCGTGGCTTCCCTTATGTATGATCCGCCGGTCTTCATAAAGATCAACAGCGTGATATCCACTGCCATCAATCTATTCGGTATATTGATAATGTATTATTTCGCCCTGGCGGAAGGGTTGAGCGTTGCGGAGTATACCGCCTTCAATGTTTCATACGGTATGCTTACGGGGGCTTTTTCATCCCTCTTCGGGATAGCCATTGACGTAGCCGGGATCAAGCCCTACCTAAAGATGGTGGATCCCATCTTCAGCACCCTTCCGGAGATCAGCGGAAACAAGACCATAGTGGAAAAGCTTTCCGGAGCCATCGAGCTCAGCCATGTGTCATTCAGGTACAGTGAAGACAGTCCCATGATCATAGATGATCTTTCCCTTAAGATAAAGCCGGGACAGTATGTGGCTGTCGTAGGGAAGACAGGCTGCGGAAAATCAACGCTGCTCAGGCTTTTGATAGGCTTTGAGACCCCTCTCAAAGGTTCTGTTTACTATGACGGGAAGGATATGAAGAGCCTGGATCTGCAGTCCTTAAGGAGGCTTACCGGAACGGTGCTGCAGAACGGCAAGCTCATGTCCGGGAGCATATTTGAGAACATCTGCGTTTCGGATCCCTCGCTTTCCATGGATGATGCCTGGAAAGCCGCGGAAATGGCGGGACTTGCCGAGGATATCAGGATGATGCCCATGGGGATGCATACAATGATCGCCGAAGGCAGCGGAGGTATTTCCGGAGGGCAGAAACAGAGGCTTATGATCGCCAGGGCCGTGGCTGCAAGACCGAAGGTCCTTTTATTTGACGAAGCCACCAGTGCCCTTGATAACAAGACCCAGATGAAGGTGACCGAGGCTCTGGACGGACTAAACTGTACCAGGATAGTCATCGCCCACAGGCTTTCCACCATAAAGAACGCAGACAGGATACTGGTGCTGAACAGGGGTAAGATCATAGAAGACGGAAAGTATGATGAGCTCATATCAGCCGGAGGATTTTTCGCGGAGCTGGTGGACAGACAGAGACTGGATACAGACTAAGGAATTTTTTGAAAGTTTTTGCTGCCACATTTCAGACAGGAGTCGTATATATAGTCAGATACAAGATATCTAAGGTTTTTTGCCCTGCGGAACCGGTCCGCAGGGAAGGGAAACGGGTTTTTCAGATGTGAGCAGCCTGCAGGCAGGGATCTCATCTGATGGACTATAAACATTAAAACAAAACAGGAGGTAATGATAATGTCAGAAGAAATGAAGAAGGTCGATCTCGACGAGCTTGATGAAGTGAGCGGAGGAAAGAGCGGAAAGCACGGACACAGGAACAGCATTTCCGAATGCCCTGAGGGTACCATCGAGATAAAGAACGAACAGCTTAAGAATACCCACGGACACAAGGATAAGTGTCCTTTCTGCGACAACAAGAAGGGTCTTGTGGATCACTTCTACTTCATGGTGGATACTTCCACTCTGGTAGAGGGTCAGGAATGTCCCAAGTGCAACGGCAGATGGATCTCACACGGAGGCTGAGAACTTATCTTTCGTATCGACACCAATGTCATCCGGGACTTCAGCCGGGGCATGCCCCGGGCTGCCCGAATGGCATTTGATTAAGAAAAGCTGAATTAGATTATCATTCCGGATGGAGGAAAGTGAAAAGTGATCAAAATGAAAAAGAACAGACTGATAAAAAAGGCGGCTATATTCTTCCTTTCTTTTATACTGGTATTTTCCAATTCGCTGATTCTCTATGCGGATGAGATTCCGGAGGAGACCGAAGAGATCGGCATTCCGGAGGGAGAGATCCCGGAAAACGGGGAACAGGGCGCGCCGGATCCGGAGGAGGATAATCCCGGGGACGGAAACGGCGGAGAAGAGGATCCTCAGGTGAATGAACCGGAAGAGGGGCAGAACCCTCAGGAGCCTGAAGAGTCCGGGATTGAAAGCGATCCTCAGGAAGAAGAGAGACGGGAAGAAGAAAAGCAGGAAGAAAAGCAAGAAGAAGAGAACAAAGAAGAAGAGAACAAAGAAGAAGAGAAGAAAGAAGAAGAGAACAAAGAAGAAGAGAAAAAAGAAGAGGAAAAGGTTCAGGTATTCAAGATCACGACAGATCATGATGTGCTGAGCTTCGGGACCGTTTCCACTTCTGACAGGCCCAGACCCTTAAGCTTCCAGATCAAAAACGAAGGAAGCGAAGAGGCTGTTATCGGCTGGAGCCAGACAGATTCCACGGGAGTCTTTCTGTTAAACATGCCTCAGAACGTAAGCATTCCTCTGGGGCCCGGAAACAGCATACAGGGAAGCGTGGAGACTGTTGCAAAGAAGCTTGAGAGCGGCGACTATTCCACAACCCTTATTTTTACAGACTTAAATCACCAGACCTCCCAGGCGAAGATCGACGTATCCTTAAGAGTGGAAAAGGCGGGACCCGTAGTTACCAAGGTCAGGGTAAGGCCCGGCAGCGTGGATCTTAAGCAGGGGGGAGAAGCGGAGTTTACGGCCGTGGTGGAAGGAGAGAATGATCCCGGCACATCGGTCACATGGAAGATACAGGGCCAGAATTCATCCGATACGCACATATCCGAGAGCGGGGTATTGCATGTGGGAAGCGATGAAACGGCATCATCCGTTACGGTAATAGCTGTATCGGATCAGAATGAGAGCTTTAAGGATACTGCGGCAGCATATATCGCCAAGGACAAATACATCGTGAATGCGGATGTGGAGCCTTCGGACGGCGGATATGTGACAGGCAGGGGTTCCTTTAACGGCGGCGAACGCACCACCCTTACCGCAGTGGCGGAAAAGGGCTATAAATTTGATGAGTGGCTGGATTCAGACGGAAACTATGTTACGGATTCCGCATCCTTTACCACGGAAAAGATCACTAAGGACATGAGATTCAAGGCTGTTTTCAGGCAGTCCGAATACGAGATAAAGGTAAAGAGTGCAGACAAGGAAAAGGGCAAGGCAAAAGGCGGCGGATTCGTGGAGCGGGGAGAAAGCATTACCATAGAAGCGACTCCCAATGACGGATACGTTTTCGACGGCTGGTATGAAAAAAACAAGCTGGTAAGCAGCGAGAAGAAGCTTAAGATAAAGGATGTAAAAAAGAGCCATGTATTCGTGGCCGAGTTTAAGAAAGACAGTTTTGTGGTTAAGCTTACCCCCTATCCTGCAGAGGGCGGAAAGACCGAAGGCGGCGGAAAATATAAGAGCGGTTCGGAGGTGAACTTAAGATCCACTGCCGCAAAGGGATATCACTTTAAGGGTTATGTCCTTAACAACCAGATCATCTCCACATCGGAAAACTATAAGATAAACAAGCTGGACAGGGACTTGAGCGTTACCGCTTACTTTGAAAAGGACGGGGCGGTGAACCATTTGATCAAGTCCGGCGTGGCCAATGAAGGCGGGGTCATAACACCTTCAGGAGAGACTCCGGTTACCGACGGCAACAGCATTACTTATTCCATTGCTCCGGATAACGGCTACGGAGTCCTGATGGTTTCCGTGGACGGGAAGCAGATCGGGGCGGTAAGCTCCTTTACCTTTGAGAATGTCAAGGGGGATCACAGTATTTCCGTGGCCTTTGCTCCGAAGGAGAACTCGGTAAACGAAGTAAAGATGTCAAAGATAATAACCACTGCAGAAGCGGATGAGATAGCCGTTGCAAAGCTCAAAAAGGCCGGGAAGGATGAAGAGGGCCAGGTTTCAAAGGTCATCACCGCAGCCGAGTACCTTAAGATGCTGGAAGAAGAGGCTGCAAAGACGGAAGGGGATTCCGAGACCATAGTGGTGCCTCAGGAACAGAATCTTATCGGAATGGATGACACCGAGGAGC
>JAFVEU010000235.1 GCA_017475845.1 Lachnospiraceae bacterium
AAGAGGAAGAAGAGGAAGTAAGCGAGAATGCTGTCGAAGAGGTGGCTGAGGTAGAAGAAGAGGGAGAAAACCATGATGTCACCAAAGGCAGCTGGGACGGGGATGACTGGTCCGCGGAAGCCACCATCGGCGAAGGCTACAGTATAGAAGTATACGTGACTTCCACCAGGGAAGCCATGGTCAATGAAAAGGTGGACAGCTATGAACCGGCCCCGAAGCAGAAGGGCAATAAGATAGATGATGTGCGTTTTGCCTACTTTAAGAAGTACGAGGAAGGGGATAAGGAAGCCGCCGCCGATGATGTGGAAGATTACGAAGATATAGATGAGATGCACAGTAAGCAGATGAATGCCATCATGGCAGTGGCGGATGATATCGGAAAGCTTATAGCACAGTTCGGTATCACGGCTTATGATTTTGATCATCCTGCCGAGAATGATGACGACGGCATAATCGTGCTGGATCTCTACAGGAAGAACAGCTTCCAGTACCTGATGACGGTAACCTTCGAGGATGAGAACAGCAGTAAGATCGAGACCATAGAATTTGATCTGGAGACATGAGGCTTAAAATAATACGGCGCCCGGGAATTTCCCGAGGCGCCGTAAGTGTTAGAGTCTTTATCCCTGTCAGACCCTGTTGTGGTTTATGAGACAGCCGTCAAGGATGATCCGGCGCTCCTCATCCGTAAGCTCACCCAGAGTCATGGTAAATTCCTCTATGCCGCTCTCCTTTATCACATAAGCACTTATCTTATCCTTTTTTTCCGAAACCGCTGCCTTGATCCCGGGAACAAAGATGTAATCAAGGTTCTTGAAGGGCAGAGGACCGCTCTCGATGATAAAGGGAAGCATTCCCCAGTTGATAAGGTTACTCCTGTAGCGCTTTGTGGCATATTCATTTGCGATATTTGCCCAGCCTCCCAGAACCTTCTGGCAGGATGCGGCCTGTTCCCTGGCGGAGCCGTCTCCGGGTTTCACCGCAAATATAGTGGAGCCTATCCCTGTATTTTTAGCATTCACATTTTCGAACTTTTCTTCAATAGTCTCAAACACATGGGCAAGGACCGGAGCTCCGGCTTCTCTGTCCTTTTCTAAGGCCGCAACCTCCTTGGCTCTATTTACGTAATCCGGATCCCTTCTGGAAAGGGTGAATTCCGCGAGTCCCAGAGGGTTGGATCTGAAGGAAGAGGTCTCTCCGGAGGGAATTAGCTCGTCCGTAGTAGTAACGGGATCGTGGATCTCTGATACCACCTTCAGTATGAGATTGTCGGTAAGAGCGATCATTTCCGGCCAGTCCTTGATATTGGGCCCGAGGATCAGTTCAGCGCCGCTGTCCGCTTTTCCCTTTGAATCAAAGACTCTCTTTTCATATATCTCACTGTCAAAGAAATACTTATATTTGGCGATGTCGGCATCCATTTCGGAAGCTGCGGTGAGGATTCCCCTGTTTGCGGCAGTGGCTGCAATGGAGCGGGCATCCATAAGGGCAACGGAGGATATCTGTCCGTTCTGTACCTTGGAGCCTTCCCTGTTGGGGAAATTCCTGGTGGAATGCCTTATGGAGAATGCGTTGTTTGACGGCGTGTCTCCGGCACCGAAGCAGGGACCGCAGAAACAGGTCTTTACCACCACGCCTGCATCTATGAAGCGGGAAATGGATCCGTTCTTCACAAGCTCTGCATATACGGGCATGGAAGCGGGATACACGCTCATTGTGAAGGCGTCGCTTCCTATGTCTCTTCCCTTAAGGATATCCGCTGCAGCGCAGAGGTTTTCAAATCCGCCGCCGGCACAGCCTGCGATGATACCCTGATCCACAAGGAGTCTGCCGTTCTGCACCTTCTTATGGAGATCAAGGGTCACCCTGCCCCCGAAGGATACAGCGGCTCTCTTTTCCACGTCGGAAAGGATGTCTTTAAGGTTTGCGTTCACTTCCTCTATGGTGTAAACATTGCTGGGATGGAAGGGCATGGCTATCATGGGCTTTATCTTTGATAAGTCCACGGTCACAACCTCGTCATACCAGGCGGTTTCAGCAGGTTCAAGCTTCTTATAGTCGGCTTCCCTGCCGTGAATGCTTAAGAACTCCTCCGTTTTCTCATCTGTCCTCCAGATGGAAGAAAGGCAGGTGGTCTCGGTGGTCATTACGTCCACGCCGATCCTGAAATCCATGCTTAAGCTTGAGACTCCGGGACCCACGAATTCCATAACCCTGTTCTTTACGATACCATCCTTAAAGAGCTTTCCGATAAGGGCCAGTGCCACGTCCTGGGGGCCTACTCCGTAAGAGGGCTCTCCCTCAAGGTATATGGCCACTATTCCGGGATAATCGATGTCGTAGGTCTGCTTTAAGAGCTGCTTTACAAGCTCCGGTCCTCCTTCGCCCATGGCCATGGTGCCGAGGGCACCGTATCTGGTGTGGGAATCGGAGCCTAAGATCATCTTTCCGGCCCCCGCCAGCATTTCACGGGCATATTGGTGAATTACGGCCTGGTGGGGCGGCACATAGATACCGCCATATTTTTTGGCGGCGCTTAAGCCGAATACATGGTCATCCTCATTGATGGTGCCTCCCACTGCGCAGAGAGAATTGTGGCAGTTGGTGAGGATGTAGGGAAGGGGGAACTTCTTTAAGCCCGAAGCCCGGGCAGTCTGTATTATACCCACATAGGTAATGTCATGGGATGTGATACAGTCAAATCTGATCTTCAGCTTGTCATCATTTCCGGAAGTGTTGTGGGAAGAAAGTATCCCGTAGGATATGGTTCCCTTCTTCGCTGATTCCCTGCTGCTGTCCGGAGCGCTGTCGCTTAAGGTGGTGCCCTTCAGGAGGAAGGCGCCCTTTCCCCTGACTGATACTGCTTCTGTCATTTCAAATACCTTACTTTCTTATCTTCTTAGGTAATACCACATGGTCAAGATGCCAGATCTCGTCCACGTATTCCTGTATGGTCCTGTCTGAGGAGAATTTCCCGGTGGAAGCCACGTTCAGTATGGCTTTCTTTGCCCAGAGGGATTTATCCCTGTACTGTCTCTCCACTTCACTCTGAGCCTCGGCATAGGAGCGGAAATCCTTTAAGATGAAGTACATATCCGCCTTGTTGGTGCTCTGGGTGTTTAAGAGGGAATTATAGAGATCCCTGAACCTGTCCGGATCATCCTTGGAGTAGAAGCCGTTTATAAGCTGGGTCAGCACATCCCTGATCTCCTGATCGGAATTGAAGATCGCCATGGGATCGTAGCCGCCGTTCTTCTCATAATTCATTACCTCTTCGGCACTCATTCCGAAGATGAACATGTTCTCCGTGCCCATTTCTTCGGCCATCTCAACATTGGCGCCGTCCATGGTGCCGAGAGTCAGGGCTCCGTTCAGCATGAACTTCATGCAGCCCGTTCCCGAAGCTTCCTTACTGGCTGTGGAGATCTGCTCGGATACGTCTGCTGCCGCAAAGATCAGCTCCGCATTGGAAACCCTGTAGTCCTCAATGAAGACTACCTTTATCTTTCCGTTAATGGAGATATCGTTGTTTATCACGTCAGCCACGGAATTGATGAGCTTTATGGTGAGCTTTGCGTTTCTGTATCCTGCAGCGGCCTTGGCACCGAAGATGAAGGTCCTGGGATAGAAGTCCATGTCGGGATGGCTCTTTATCTTGTTGTAGAGGCTCATAACGTGGAGGATGTTTAAGAGCTGCCTCTTGTATTCGTGCAGTCTCTTTACCTGCACGTCAAAGATGGAGCGGGGATCCACTTCCACACCGTTATGGTCCAGTATGTATTTGGCAAGACGCTGCTTGTTCTTGAATTTGATGTTCATGAATTCGTTCTGGGCCTTCTTATCATCGGCATAAACGGCTATGCCGTGGATCTTCTTAAGATCCGTGATCCAGTCGGGACCCACATGGTCGGTAACCCAGTCTGCCAGATAGGGATTGCCGTGGAGAAGGAACCTTCTCTGGGTGATGCCGTTGGTCTTATTGTTGAACTTATCCGGCATCATCTCAAAGAAGTCCTTAAGCTCTCTCTTCTTAAGGATCTCGGTATGGAGCCTTGCCACGCCGTTTACGGAGAAGCCTGCGCAGATCGCAAGGTACGCCATCCGTACCTGTCCGTCGTAGATGATTGCCATGTTCCGGATCTTTTCCTGGTCTCCGGGATAGGCGGCCTGTATCTGCAGGCAGAAACGGCGGTTTATCTCCTCGATGATCTGATAAACCCTGGGAAGCAGACGGGAGAAGAGCTCTATGGGCCACTTTTCCAGTGCTTCGCTCATGATGGTGTGGTTGGTATAGGCACAGGTCGAGGTGGTAACCTTCCAGGCCTCATCCCAGGTGAGATCGTAGTCATCCATTAAGATCCTCATAAGCTCGGGGATAGCCACGGTGGGATGGGTGTCGTTTAACTGGAAGATGTTCTTTTCGGCAAATTTCCTGATATCATCGTGCTTACGCATGTATTTCGCCACAGCCTCCTGAACGGAAGCGGAGATGAAGAAATACTGCTGCTTGAGTCTCAGTTCCTTTCCTGCATAGTGGTTATCGTTGGGATAGAGGACCTCAACGATGTTCTTTGCCAGGTTGTCCTGCTCTACGGCCTTCCTGTAGTCTCCCTTGTCAAAGGAATCGAGCTGGAAGCACTCTACAGGCTCCGCGTCCCAGATACGAAGGGTGTTTACTATGCCGTTTCCGTAGCCCACTATGGGCATGTCATAGGGAATGGCATTTACGGACTGGTAGCCGTCCTGAATGAAATGGTTCCGGCCGTTGCTGTCTGTCTCAACCCGGACGAAGCCGCCGAACTTGACCTCTTTCTTATATTCCCTTCTCCTCAGTTCAAAGGGATTGCCGTCCCTAAGCCAGTCATCGGGGATCTCCAGCTGATAGCCGTTCTTTATCTTCTGCTTGAACATACCGTAGCGGTATCTGATACCGCAGCCGTATGCCGAATATCCAAGGGTTGCCAGGGAATCCAGGAAGCAGGCTGCAAGCCTTCCCAGGCCTCCGTTTCCCAGAGCCGCATCAGGCTCTTCATCCTCGATGGCATTCAGGTCGATACCCAGTTCCTTTAAGGCTTCCTTGATCTCCTTATATTCGCATAAGTTTATAAGGTTGTTTCCCAGAGCCCTTCCCATAAGGAATTCCATGGAGAGGTAGTAGACAGTTTTCGGGTCCTCTTTTTCATAGGCCTTCTGGGTGGTCATCCAGTCTTCGATGATGGTGTCCTTTACGGCAAAGCAGACTGCCTGGAATATCTCCTGTTTGTCGGCTTCGTTTAAGTTCTTCCTGTAAAGGGAACGTACATTGTCCTCGACCTGCTGTTTAAATTTTGCCTTGTCAAATTTCCTCATCTTCTGTCAGTACAACTCCTTTCTTACTCTATTTTTTCTACTCCGAGAGTTACTCTTTCCCCGTTTATATCCCATTCCTTTGTATATCCGGAAAGCCCGGCCATGTCTATAAGTGAAGCCATGGTCTCGGTCTTTACGAAATCTGCGTTCTCCGTAAGGAATTCCTCCAGCTTTTCGCTGCCGGTCATGGAGATCCTTATCTTGTCCATCACCTCGAAGCCGGCTTCCTTTCTCATGGTCTGGATCTTGCTTATAAGCTCCCTCACATAACCCTCTTCCAGCAGTTCCGGAGTAAGGTTGGTGTCTAATACCACGGTGACGGAATTGTCGCTCTGCTCCACAAAGCCCTCTTTATTGCTCATCTCAATAAGGAGATCTTCCTCGGACAGGCTCACTTCGCTGCCGTCAAAATTGAATTTAAGGGCTCCCTGCTCTTTAAGGGTATCCATGGCGTCGTTGCCGTCCAGATCCGTGAGAGCCTCCCTTATCTTATTTAACAGCTTTCCGTATTTAGGACCCACGGTCTTAAGCTGGGGCTTGAAGGTATAGGTGGTGAAGGCCCTTACATCCTGGGAGAATTCCACGGATTTTACGTTCAGCTCTTCCAGGATTATCTGCTTATAGAAGTCTGACATTTCATCAGCCTTGACATACATTCTTCCAATGGGCTGGCGGTTCTTGATACCGCTCTCGTTTCTTGCGGCACGGCCAAGTACGACTATGTCCAGCACCTCTTCCATATCCTTTTCCAGAGCCTTGTCTATAAGGCTTTCATCGGGAACGGGATAGTCGCAGAGATGTATGGATTCCGGAGCTTTACTGCCCTCGGTCCGCACGAGGTTCTGGTAGATCTCCTCCGTCATGAAGGGGATCATGGGAGCGGCGGCTTTGGAGATGTCAACAAGGCAGGTATATAAGGTCATATAGGCGTTTATCTTATCCTGCTCCATGCCCTTTGCCCAGTATCTCTTGCGGGAGCGCCTTACGTACCAGTTGCTTAAGTCATCCACAAAGGCCTGCAGTGCCTTTGCGGCCTCGGGGATCTTATAGGAGGCCAGATCCTCGTCGGTCTCCTTTATGGTGGACTGCAGCCTTGAGAGGACCCATCTGTCCATGACTGAAAGGGAGTCGGTATCAAGGTTGTGGTCCTTGGCATCAAAATTATCTATATTTGCGTAGAGTACGTAGAAAGCATAGGTGTTCCACAGGGTTCCCATGAATTTCCTCTGGCATTCCACCACGGCCCTGTCGTGGAAACGGTTGGGAAGCCAGGGGGGCGGAATTGATATAGAAATACCATCTGATGGCATCTGCTCCGAAGGTATCAAGGGCTGTAAAGGGATCCACCGCATTGCCCTTGGATTTGCTCATCTTGTTTCCGTCCTCATCCAGCACCAGACCCAGAACGATGACATTTTCAAAGCAGGGCCTGTTAAAGAGAAGGGTGGAGATGGCATGGAGTGAATAGAACCAGCCTCTGGTCTGGTCCACGGCTTCGGATATAAAGGAAGCCGGGAACTGTGCCTTAAAGAGGTCCTCATTTTCAAAGGGATAGTGGTGCTGGGCGAAGGGCATTGCCCCCGAATCAAACCAGCAGTCTATTACTTCGCTGACACGCTTCATCTCTTTTCCGCACTCCGGACAGGTGCAGGTGATCTCGTCGATGAAGGGTCTGTGGAGCTCCACGGTCTTTGCCTTTTCATTTCCGGACAGCTTATAGAGCTCTTCCCTGGAGCCTATGGACTCTCTGTGGCCGCAGTCCTTGCACTCCCAGATGTTTAAGGGGGTTCCCCAGTACCTGTTACGCGATACGGCCCAGTCCTGGATGTTCTTTATCCATTCACCGAACCTGCCGCTTCCTATTGAAGGGGGGATCCAGTTGATCTTTTCATTATTGGCCACCAGATCGTCCCTTACCTTGGTCATCTCTATGAACCAGGATTCCCTTGCATAGTAGATAAGGGGCGTGTCGCAGCGCCAGCAGAAGGGATAATCGTGCTCGAATTTGGGAGCGGAGAAAAGAAGGCCCCTCATATCCAGATCCTTAAGGATCTCGGGATCCGCATCCTTTACGAACATGCCCGCAAAGGGGGTCTCCTCCGTCATGTTGCCTCTCTCGTCCACGAACTGGATAAGGGGCATATCGTATTTGCGGCCTACCCTGGCGTCATCTTCACCGAAGGCGGGAGCCTGGTGTACGACTCCGGTACCGTCTTCCATGGTCACATAGTCGTCAACAACCACATAGTGGGCCTTTTTCTTCTGCTTCAGGGCAGCATCCCCGGCGCATTTGAAGAGGGGCTCGTATTCGATGCCCTCCATATCCTGTCCGGAGAACTCGTCAATGACCTCATAGGGCGAGGTGGGTGAGTCTTCTCCGCCCAGAACCTTTTCACACAGGGCTTTCGCGAGAATGTAGGTATAACCGTCGGCGGTATGTACCTTTACATAGGTTTCCGAGGGGTTAACGCAGAGAGCCACGTTGCTGGGCAGCGTCCAGGGAGTGGTGGTCCAGGCCAGGATATATTCTTCCTTGTCCTTAAGCTTAAACCTTGCAATGGCAGATCTTTCCTTAACTGCCTTATAGCCCTGGGCTACCTCGTGACTGGAGAGAGGGGTGCCGCATCTCGGGCAGTAGGGCACGATCTTAAAGCCCTTATAGAGCAGGCCCTTTTTCCAGATCTCGCTTAAGGCCCACCATTCGGACTCAATGTAGTCATCTTCGTAGGTTACGTAGGGATGCTCCATGTCCGCCCAGAATCCCACCTGGTCGGAGAACTTTTCCCACATTCCCTTATACTGCCATACGGACTCCTTGCATTCCTTTATAAAGGGCTCCAGTCCGTACTTTTCTATCTGTTCTTTCCCGTCCAGACCCAGCTTTTTCTCCACTTCCAGCTCCACCGGGAGACCGTGGGTATCCCAGCCGGCTTTCCTGGGAACATAGGCTCCCTTCATGGCGTGGTATCTGGGGATCATATCCTTTATAACACGGGTCAGGACATGCCCTATATGGGGCTTTCCGTTGGCTGTGGGAGGCCCGTCATAGAAGGTGTAGGTGTCACCGCCCTTTCTGATATCCATGGACTTTTTGAATATGTCATTTTCGTTCCAGAACCTTACAACTTCCTTTTCTCTGTCAACGAAATTCAGATCCGTACTGACTTTGCTGTATACTGCCATCAGAAAAACTCTCCTTTCAACGGCTGTGGGGTACGTTTATCCTCACGCCGGCGCATATATCCAATATTCTCTGATACAATCCAGCGGCCGGTCAGACCGCCGGATTGACTGAATAGTAACTATTCTCTTCTATTTTTGGCTTGTTGTCAATGATTGTTCGTTGCGCTATAATCATTACTGTTCAGTGGCCGGCCGGCTGCTGAATGCAGCGCGCCTGCCGCCATGCAAAACCGGCCCGGCCGGTGGCGGCGAGCCTTAAGGGTTATGATCATCTAAGGAGGAGATTATGCAGGAACTTAAGCCTGTTAAGTCAGGAAAGGTAAGGGAGATATACGACATAGGCGACAGCCTTGTAATGGTGGCTACGGACAGGATATCAGCCTTTGACGTGATACTTAAGAACGAGATACCGGATAAGGGAAAGGTTCTTACCCGTATTTCGGAATTCTGGTTTGATTTCACCGGGGATCTGGTACCGAACCATATGATCTCCGCAGATGTGGAGGATATGCCGGAGTTTTTCAGAAACAGTTCCTTTAAGGGCAGGACCATGATGGTAAAGAAGCTCAACATGCTTCCCATAGAATGCATAGTGAGAGGATATATCACGGGAAGCGGATGGGAGAGCTATAAGGAAAACGGCACGGTTTGCGGGATAAAGCTTCCCGAGGGTCTTAAGAACTGCGACAGGCTTCCGGAACCCATCTATACCCCCAGCACAAAGGCT
This sequence comes from Lachnospiraceae bacterium, assembly GCA_017475845.1. GTDB lineage: Bacteria > Bacillota > Clostridia > Lachnospirales > Lachnospiraceae > NK4A144. Next base: position 9,260 of record JAFVEU010000235.1, read on the forward strand.
GAGCTGGGTGAGCATGACGAGAATATTGATTTCGAGAAGAGCGTGGAGGTACTGGAAAGGGAATTTCCGGGGAAGGGTGCTGAATACGCCGGAAAGATCAGGGATTACACCCTCCTCATATATAAGAAGTGCGCGGAATACGCCCTCAGCCGCGGAATCATCCTCGCAGACACCAAATTTGAATTCGGTCTGGATGAAAAGGGTGAGATAGTGCTGGGAGATGAAGTGCTGACGCCGGATTCCAGCAGGTTCTGGCCTGCGGACGGATATGAGAGCGGCAGATCACAGCCCTCCTTTGACAAGCAGTTTGTAAGGGATTATCTGAAGGCAAATCCGGATTGTGACTATAAGCTTCCCCAGGATGTGATAGACAGGACTATCGAAAAATACAGGGAAGCCTACAGACTTCTTTCCGGTAAAGAGCTTTAATGGAAAAAAAGACAGATATAAGGATGCCCGGCGGCCCTCTGACGGTTTTTATCCTGGGAGCCGCTGCCGGCGCTGTCCTCTTTATCCTGACCTACGGCAGCGCTGTCCTTGATGTCACCTATGACACCTGGATCTTCAGGATAAAGGATGTGGATATCCATCAGCATTATCTTGGCTGGTGTCATTTCAGAAAAGCCCCCTGGCATTTTCCGCCGGGGCTTTTTGACTCTCTGTCCTACCCCTATGAAATGTCCATTCTCTGGACGGATTCCATTCCGTTATTTGCCCTTTTCTTCAAGTGCTTCAGGGACTTCCTGCCGGAGACCTTTCAGTATTTCGGTATTTACGGGCTGATGTCACAGATGCTTACGGGAGCGCTGTCGGCCCTTATGATAAGGAAGGTAACGGGAAATGACATCCTGGCCTGTATCTCGGCCCCTTTTTTCGCAGGAAGCTTCCCCATGCTGCAGAGGATGTTTTACCATACATCCCTTACGTCCCATTACCTTATCATTATTCCCCTCATGTTCTTCCTGCATGACGGATATCTGTGGAAGAAGAAGAAAAAATGTGTATTCTGGGGTTTGTATTTTCTTTTTTCGGTAATGATCCATCCCTACCTCTGGGCCATGGGTGCGGTTATTTCCGGCTTTGCTTTTATCTATGAGATCACCGTGACCCGGGACATAAGGCCTGCGGTATGTACCCTGATCACTTCCGCGGCCGTTACCGTCCTTGCTCTCTGCTTTATGGGGGCTCTGAGCGGAAATGTGAATATGGCTTACAAGCTCGGAGGATTCGGTGCAAACCTGAATACCTTCGTGAACCCTCTGGGACTTGGCTCCTTCCTGCCTGAGCTTCCCCTTTACACACCGGGGCAGTATG
>JAFVEU010000236.1 GCA_017475845.1 Lachnospiraceae bacterium
CCCCTGTCTCTTAATGAAATCATAGGTTTCCGGATTTTTCCTCCTGATCTTTTCAGGATCATCTATTATACAGCATCCGTCCTTGATAAAATCCGCTCTCAGCCTGTCAAGGATGATCTCCGGCGCGTCCTCCCCGATCTCTGAGCGGGAAATAAGACCGCTTGCACACCATTCAAAGAGTGGCATACCCTCCATGTCCAGGATATAGACTCTGTCGCAGTAGGTAACCCTTCCAAGCTCCTTTAATGACTCGCGGACAGCCTTTTCATATTCTTCGGTATCATTTAAGTATCCTGCGATCCTTATGATGGCATTATCCGCAGCATGTCCTTTTGTAAGGAAGTCCCTCTCATTCTTTGAGTCATCCACGGGCCAGAACATAACAGTGCAGCATCCGGGAATGGATGATGGCATACCCACAAACTCCATCCACTGACCGAGGGCATTGATAAATGCTCTTCCGTTTACGGTTTCTCCGTTTGCGGCTCTTCCGGCATATCCGATCCAGGGTTCATCGCCTCCCCCGAAGAGTTCAAGATATCCCTTACCCAAAAGATCGTTTCTGCTTAACCCCGTGTACTGGCAGTATCTGTCGTTAACATATATATAGCGCACATCCTTTACCCCTTTATCTGAATAAATGGGTCTCAGGATCATCATAGGCAGCGGCACATCCCTGTCTATATCAGGGACCTCCGCAGAGTCCTCCGCTCTGTATTCGTCTTCGATGCCATTATACTTTTTACTCTCATTAAATCTCTTCAGCATGATGGTCAGCATTTCCTGAACCGAGGCTGCTTCCTCGCTGTATGCCGTTCCACAGCTGACAGTGAGCTCTATCTTTGTATCACTGCCTTCTTCCGGCCATACCTTCATCATGCTGTCGATGCACTTTTCATTCAGATCATTGACTTCATCCTCTGATTTATCCTTCACGCAGACAGTAAAGCTGCAGTTTCCGGTTTTTGCGATAAGTGCATCGGAACCAAAGACTTCAGAGATCCTTCTCCCCACTTCAGTTGAAAGCTCCTCGGCAGACTCCCTGCTTATCCTGAAATGAACCTTCTGATACTCTGATACTTCAAACATAGAAACGGAATAAGCGGCACCGTTCCTCCGGTAATTATCATCAAGACCCTGCATGATGAGAAGAAGACCTCTGGAATTCAGGACTCCGGTCCTGGTGTCCATAAAGAGAGCATGCTCCATCTCCGCTTCATCGGAAAGAACAGTATCTGTATCCAGGAAGTATCCCAAAAGCCCTACGATCTCTCCGTTTCTGTAAAGAGGATATTTAGTGGCGAGGATATCCACCTTGGCGCCCTTTGCATATATCTGTCCCGGTGAATTCCTGATGATCACTCCTTTTTCAATGACATTAAACTCATCTGTCCTGTAGGGAACATCATCCGGATGCCATCCCATTTCCTCGTCATTTCTGCCAATGATATCCGCGAGCTCCAGACCGTAGAAATCCAGGAATGACTTGCTGGCACCGATAAATCTCCTGTCCTTATCCTTCCAGAAATACTTGACATCCGATACTTCCATAAGGGAATCCCACAGAAATTCCGTTCTGCTCTGCCCGTCTTCTCCCTTCTGTCCCGAGCCTTCCTCATATCCCCCGAGATTTCCCATGACACGCTTGTTCATTTCCATGAAGTCAGCCTGGGCAGAACGTTCAACGGAAGTCATACATACTATGATCTTTTTCCCTGATGATCCCCGGACGGCACTCACTCTGAAGGATGCCCATCTGAAAGCACCATGCAGCTTAATACGGAAAATGTCTATAAAACTCCGGTTGCCCGTAATACTCATTCTCTCCGCAAGAGCCCTGGTCTCAAAGGTTTCCATGAATCTCCCGGCATCAGTTGCGAATACGATCCC
>JAFVEU010000237.1 GCA_017475845.1 Lachnospiraceae bacterium
GGGTTCCGAGATAAATATCGTATTAAATGGTGACGCCGCTATAAAGGGCGGAGAAAACGCCATTGAAGGAAAAGGATCCGTTATCAATATTAGCGGAGAAGGAAGCCTCAGCATAGAAGGCACTGCGGATGACGGCATAAAAGCAAAGGAAGGAACCGTGAGCATTTCCGACGGCACCATCACCGTTACGGAATGCGGCGGAGACGGCATACAGGCTGAAAACGTGGATATTTCCGGAGGGACCCTGAATATAGACACCTGGTATGATGGGGCCGCAACCCTGTATTACTCAAGTGGGTCCTATTCAGACGGAAGCGACAAGTCAGTTAACTACCTCTGGGAGTCAGGGGACAGCATAAAGTATGAAAGGGTTAATGTGGACACCGGAAGCCACAAGGGCATCAAGGCCGGCACCAAGGCGAAGACCATAGAGTATAATGACGGGACAGAAAGTGAATCCCAGGAGGCCTCCGGCTCCCTTAAGATAAGCGGCGGCAATATAACAATTGACACCACAAAGAGCGGCCTTAAGGCAAACAGCCTCTCCGGCAGCAGCTACACCGCCACAAAGTCAGGAAAATACATCATCGGCTCCCCGGATGATGCCATGAGCTGCAATAACGATATGGAGATAAGCGGCGGCACTATCGAGATCTCCTCTGCCGACGACGGCATTTCAGCCATGGGTGAGCTTGATATAACAGGGGACGCAGTCATCACCATCAATACAGCCTACGAGGGCATAGAGGCCCAGAGCGTTGTAATAGGGAAAGAGGACGGCTCCGATGATCCCCAGGTAACCATAAACAGTGCGGATGACGGCATAAATACCTCCGGAAAGACCCTTACCTATACCTATGATACCGCAGAGGACGAGGATAATGATGTGAATTATACCAAAAAGTCAGTGTCCTCCAGCTCCGGCAACAATATGACCGTGAACAGCGGATCCGTTACCATATATATAGACAGCGAGGGGACAAAAACAGCCTCCCTTCCCACCGGCACCTTAAGCACCCTAAAATCCGTGTCCTTTAAGTCCTCCGGGGACGGCATCGACTGCAACGGAAGCCTTACCCAGAACGGCGGGGGGATCTATGTCTACGGCCAGGCTTCGGGAGACAATTCGCCCATAGACACAAATTCGGGTTTCACCTTTAATTCAGGCTCAAAGATCCTCGGCACCGGCGTTGACGGCATGAACGAGAGCCAGCCAAAGAGCGGCAGCGGTTCATATATAACCTACGGCGGGAATAACGGCGGAATGCCCGGCGGAGACGGAAATATGCCCTCTGAAGGCCCGAATAACGGCAGTGAGAACGGCAATACCCCTCCCGAAATGACGGGAAGCAGCAGTGAAGACAGCAGCTCCATTTCCGGAATGCCCGGCGGAGACGGCAATACTCCCCCTGAAAGGCCCGATAATGACAGCGGAAACGGAAGCAATCCTCCTGAAATGCCTGGTAACGGCGAAATGCCTGGCAATGGCGAGATGCCCGGCAATGGCGAGATGCCCGGTAACGGCGAGATGCCCGGTAACGGCGAGATGCCCGGCAACGGCGAGATGCCCGGCAACGGCGAGATGCCCGGAAGCAGCATGGGAGGCAGCTTCAGCGCAGGACAGTACTGGGCTGTAGTGGACAGCAGCAGTAAGGTGGTTGACTTCGGACAGCTTAAATACTCAGGCTCATTTATAATCTACGGCTCGGATCTTATCTCCGACGGAAGCTATACCCTTACTGTCACGGATTCGGAGCCCGTGAAGGGTGATGTGCTTGAGATAAGCGGGGACAGCAATACTCCCGCTAACACCCCCGGAAGCCCCTCCGGAGACTCTGCTCCCGGAGAGGGGAAAGACAGTGCCGGCGACAGCTTAAGCAGCAACAGTGTTAGCAGCAATGTCATAACGGGAAGCTTCTCCATAGGGGATCTTACATATGAATACAGTTATACGGATAATGTATCCTATAACGGGAAAAAACAGAAGCTCGGCGACTTCACCGTAAACGGAAAAAGTGCCGGAAGCACACTTAGCGGAAACCTGATCTTTAAGGGCTTACGGTATAAGAACAATAAGGCTGTGGGAGAAGGAAAGGTGATCCCTGTATTTAAGGCAGCAAAGGGGGCAGATGCCTCCCTAAGGAAAGAGGTTAAAGCCTTAAACAGGGAATTCAGGACAAACCCGCTTGTGTTCAATATCTCACAGGGTGTTCTGGATGAGAGCAGGATAAGCGGAACTGCGGTTTATCACTCCTCCACGGGAAAATGGAGATTCAGCCTGAAACAGCAGAACGCTGACGGCACATACACGAGACTTAAGTATACTGCAAAGGGCAGCGGTGACTTCACAGTGGACTCCGAATCACCGGACAGGGAAAATGCCACGGTTACTATCAACGGGATAAATGATTACACAGGTACTGCCACACTTCCCCTGACCATAAAATAAAAAAGACAGTCAAGCTCCGGGGACCGGCCTTAAGAGAGGCTGATCCCCGGATCCTTTTATTCCGCTTTAACCCACCGACAGTGAGAGATGGCTTCCCTCCTCATCTTCCCTCACCCGTATCTTTGAAGGGATCTGATCCTCCAGGAGCCTGACATGGGATATTATCCCCACGAGACCGTTGGCCTCCCGGATGCTGTTCAATATATTCATGGCGTCTTCAATGGAATCCTCATCAAGGGAGCCGAAGCCCTCATCTATAAAGAGAGCCTCTATACGTATGCCGCTTTTCTGGGCCACCGTTGACATTCCTATGGAAAGAGCCAGAGAAGCAAGGAATTTCTCCCCTCCCGACAGGGTGCTTACGAACCGCCCCTCGTGGTCGGAGGAATATCTGTCAAATACCTTCAGTTCCAGACCCCTCTTATTATTGCCCTTAGCCTTCTCATCCGAACGGTACAGGCGGTATCTTCCCCCGTGTACCAGCTCCAGCATCTTGTTTGCGGCAGCTACCACGGAAGAAAACATGATCCCAAGCACATACCGCTGCAGGCCGGTTCCCGTATCCCCCCTTAGCCGCTTCGCAAAGCCGAAATCCTGCTCCGCTTCCCGGATTCTTTCCTCTATCCCCTCTCCCTCTGCTTTGAGGGCAGCAGCTTTCTTCTCCAGTCTTTCACACTCGTTTAATATGAGGGCTCTCTTTTCCCTGTGCTCACTTATCTCCCTTACTGCATTATCAAGGATCTCCTGACATTTTTCCCGGTCAGGCTCCTCAATTCCGTGAAGCTCCTTCTTAAGCTCATTAAGATTATTTTCCGCTGCTCTCAATCCGGCATCAAAATCAGCGATCTTCCCGGAAAGCTCCTGCTGCTCCCCGGTGCTTAACATATATGCATCCGCTTCTTCCCGGGAAGCAAAGCCGTTTTCGCTTAAGCCCTTTTCGGCAGCTCTCAGTACGGCCTCATAATGCTCCCCCGCGTCCTTCACTTCCTTAAGGGCAGAGCCCACTCCGGCTCTGGCTTCCGTCCACTCTTCCTGTGCCTTTTTCTCCGCTTCCTTAAGCTCATTAAGCTTTTCCCCGTAGCTCCCCACACTTTTTCTCATTGCCTCCGTCTCCTTAAGGAGCTCCTCCAGCGTGCCGATGCCGGGAACCAGCTTTTTCTTTAAGGTATTTAATTCAGCTTCGGCAGCCACCGCCTCGCTTTCAGCCTTTAGTGCGGCAGCGTGAAGTTCCTCATGCTCCTTTTTGGCCCTTTCCTCGGAAGCGATCCTCTCCTGCAGCTCCTCATATTTTTTATCCCTCTCCTCCTTCTTTGATCTCACGGTCTCCTCCGAAACCCTGTCCTCAGCCGTTTCCGCCTTCCGGGGATGGTCCGTGCTTCCACACACCGGACAGGGCTCGCCGTCCTTAAGCTTCTCCGCGATCTCTCCGGTGATCCCCTTTATATATCTGTCCAGAAGGTCGTTATGTTCTGCCTGGAGCCGGGCATATTCCCCTCTGACATAAATGATCTCCTCTGCCCTCATATCACAGGCTTCCTTTGAAGACTTCTCCTTCAAAGCCGCTTCGGAATATAGCTTCCGTTTCTTCTTAAGGTTCTTTTCCCCTTCGGAAACGCTTTCATAGTCCGTCCGGGTGTTCTCGTAGCGGATGATGAGTGCTCTTTTTTCCTCCACCGCTTCCTGATCTGCAAGATGTGCCTTAAGCCTGGCTGATGCTTCTTCCGCAGCCCTCTGCTTATCCGCCTCCGACCTTTTTCTTTCCTCTTCTTCCCCCTGTCTCTTTTTAAGCGTCTTTTCGGCCTCCTTCAGATCATTTAAGAGAAGCCTTACCTTATCCGCCCTTTCCGCGTCCTTAAGCTTTTTTTCCAAAGACAGGCGTTCTTCCTTATTTCTTTCGTAAAAAGCCAGACCCTCAGCGGCCTTCCTCAGATCCGAAAAGCGCCTTGAAAGCGTAAGCAGCTCCTGCTGCTCCTTTATCAGCTTTTCACGGTCGGTTTCGGAATAGGCCCTGTCCAACTCTGACAGAGCATTCCTTTCAGCCACGGTCTTTTCATTCAGTTCCTCAAGGGATCCGCATTCCTCTTCGGAGAGGCTCCTTAAGATCCTTTCCTTAAGGGACTTCAGCTCATTCCTTCTGTTTTCCGCTTCTTCATAAAAACACTCTGCAATGTTCTGCCATCTCTCCTCTCCGAAAATGCTCCTTAGGATCATTTCCTTTTCCTCCGAATGAGAAGTGAGCAGTTTTTCAAACTGTCCCTGGGGCAGCACTATGACCTGCCGGAACTGTTCATATTCAAGACCTGTGATCTCCACGGCTTTTTTATTCAGATCCTTATCCTTCGGATTTTCAAACAGTGGAGACCAGACTCCCTCCCCGTCCCTTTCCATTAGACTGTACGCAGCCGAAAGATTCTTTCTCTTCGGCTCCAGACGGCGTTCAAAGAGATAGTGGTGTCCGCTGTTTTCAAATATGAATCTCACAAAGGTATCCGTGCAGAAATCCACTCCCGTGCATCTCATGGCCCCAAGGTCATCCCTTCCGTGGCCGCTGCTCCGGCCGTAAAGCGCGAAGGTCATCGCATCCAGTATCGTAGTCTTTCCCGAGCCGGTCTTTCCGCAGATCAGAAAAAGACCCTTTGATGAAAGGGCTTCGAAATCAACGGTCTCGTGTCCCCTGTATGGCCCAAAGGCCTGAAATTCTATCTTCAGAGGTCTCATGCCTCCTCCTTTTCCTTCATGGATCGGGTAAGGGCTGCCTTAAAAAGTCCGGTGAGATGCTCTCCCGGAGCTTCCTCCATGATATCCATGCAATAGCGTTCAAAAATGGTCTCCGGATCCTTATCCGCCTTTTCAAATTCCTCCATGGTCATGGTGATCTTTGCATCCTCTTTTTCAAAGCCTCTGCTGCTTATTTCCAGGAGGTTCCTGTATTTCTCACGGAAAGCGGCTATGGAATCCATGCCCACATAAGAGTCTTTAATTTCCAGCCGTATATAGGCATCCAGGATATCTTCGCTGAAGTCCGCTTTCATAAGCTCTTCAAAGCTTCCGGAAAGGGTAAGCCTCTTATGAAGTTCAGGCAGAGGGATCACCTTTCTCGACATATCCCCGGTATCTATTAAGGTCACACTCTTTTCCTGTTTTTCCTCCTTTCCGAAGGAATATGCCATGGGGGAACCGCTGTATCTTATCCTCTCATTCACATCCTGGGGGCCGTGGAGGTGTCCCAGGGCCACATAGTCAAAGCCTTCGAAAAGGGAGGCGCTCACCATGGTGGCCTTCCCCACTTCTGCCGCCCTGTCACTCTCCGAGGTTTCCGCATTTAAGATAAAGGCGTGAGCCACAAGTATATTCTTCTGTCCCGGGGTAAACCGCTCCCTTATCCTGTCCAGCACAACCCTGAAGGCATCCTCCATGGAGACTATGCTCTCCGCATATTCGGGATAAAGGGCCTTTACCCTGTCCGTTGATATCCAGGGCAGAAGGTAGATATCCGTGTCACCCACAGTCACCGGATCCGGATCCGCAGTCAGTGTTCCCGCTATATGCAGACCGCTGTTTTTAAGAAGTCTGCTGCAGCCGGAGATCCGTTCCGCGCCGTCATGATTTCCGGCTATCAGATAAACGGGGATCTTTAAGTCCCCGCAGATACGGGTCATGGTCTCATCATAGATCTGAAGCGCTTCCCTGGAAGCAACGCTCTTATCAAAGACATCTCCCGCGATGATGATGCCCTCCGCCTTTTCCCTGACAGTGATCTTAATGATCTCTTCTATAAAGGCCCTCTGGTCGGCTTCATAGCCTGATCCGCCCCTTAAAGTCATTCCCAGATGCCAGTCGGATGTATGTATCAGTTTCATATAAGTAAAGTGCTCCTTTCCCGCAAAAGCCCTGCCTGCATTGTACCATAAACTTAAGCTGCCCCGGAAATTTACGGCTTGACAAAAGAGAAAAAAAGAATACAATAGATTTAACGATTAAACATTTATTTAATCGTAACCGAAAATATAAAATCCGTACGAAAGGGGAATTCAAATGAAAAAGAGCTATAAGATCGATGTGGACTGCGCAAACTGCGCACAGAAAATGGAAGATGCCGCAAAGAAGACCGCCGGAGTAAAGGACGCCGTTGTAAATTTCATGGCTTTGAAAATGAAGGTGGAGTTTGAGGAAGGCTCTGACCCGGACAGCGTCATAAAGGAAGTGGAAAAGAACTGCAAGGCAGTAGAGAGTGACTGTCAGATCTTCTATTAAAGAGTACGCCGAAGAAAGGACCGGGGCAAAAGTCCATGAATAAAAAGCAAAAGACCATACTTATAAGGATAATCACCGCTTCTCTGCTTCTGATCCTCTTAACAGTCTTCAGGACAGAGGGTATATTGAGATTCTGCCTGTTCCTCATTCCCTACCTTCTGGTGGGTTATGATGTATTGAAGAAAGCGCTCCACGGCATCATCCATGCCAAGCCTTTTGACGAATGCCTTTTAATGACCGTTGCGACCCTCGGTGCTTTCGCTGCGGGCTTCATAAGGGACGGTGACTATACCGAGGCCGTGGCCGTAATGCTCTTCTATCAGACCGGTGAGCTCTTCCAGAGCTATGCCGTGGGAAAAAGCAGAAAGAGTATCACGGAATTAATGGACATTTCTCCCGAACACGCCCTTATCCCGGATGAGAAGGGAGAGCTTATTGAAACAGACCCCGAAGAGGTGGAGATCGGTACTCTTATAGCGGTGCGCCCGGGAGAAAAGATCCCCTTGGACGGCATAGTCAAAAAGGGGTCTTCCAGCCTTGATACCTCTGCCCTTACCGGGGAATCCATGCCCCGTGATGTGACCGTGGGTGATGAGGTTATAAGCGGCTGCATCAATAAAAGCGGTCTTCTTTACATAGAGACCACAAAGGAATACAGTGATTCAACCGTATCAAAGGTTATGGAGCTTATAGAGGACGCGGGTTCCAGAAAATCAAAGTCCGAGAATTTTATCGCAAAATTCTCCAGGATCTATACTCCTGCCGTGGTGCTTGGAGCCATGGCCCTGGCTCTTCTCCCCCCTCTTTTCCTCTTATTTACCGGAAATACCCCCCGGTGGAGCGAATGGGTTTACAGAGCCCTTATCTTCCTTGTTATCAGCTGTCCCTGCGCCCTTGTGGTGAGCATTCCCTTAAGCTTCTTTGCAGGTCTTGGGGCCGCAGGGAAAAAAGGCGTACTTATAAAGGGTTCTAATTATCTTGAAGCCCTGTCGGAAGCGGGAATGATGGTCTTTGATAAGACCGGCACCCTTACAAAGGGTGTTTTCGAAGTGACCAATATCCATCCGGACAAAATAAGCGAAAATGAACTTCTCCATATGGTGGCCCACGCCGAGAGATTCTCAAACCACCCTCTTGCCCAGTCCCTTAAAAACGCATACGGAAAAGAAGCGGACGGCTGCACCGTGGAAGATGCGGAAGAGATCCCGGGGAAGGGCGTGAAGACAAAGGTAGACGGAAGGATCGTGTGCGCCGGAAACGAAAAGCTTATGGCAGACACCATAGAGGGCTTTACGCTGCCTCCCTGCGAGAGCTGCAAAAACCATACGGGCACCCTTGTCCATGTATCCGTTGACGGGGTATATGCGGGCCACATCCTTATCTCCGATGTGGTAAGACCAAACAGCAGAAAGGCCATAGAATCCCTTAAGAAAAAGGGGATAAAAGAAACCGTCATGCTTACCGGCGACAGGGAAAACGTGGCAAGGGCTGTGGCGGACGAAGTGCAGGTTGACAGGGTTTACAGCGGTCTTCTTCCCCAGGATAAGGTGAACAAGCTGGAAGAGCTCATGCAGGGAAGAAAGGATAAGACCGTCTTTGTGGGTGACGGCATTAATGACGCTCCCGTGCTTTCCAGGGCAGACATAGGCATAGCCATGGGAGCTCTTGGGTCGGACGCCGCCATCGAAGCCGCGGATATAGTGCTGATGGATGACGACCCCTTAAAGATCGCTGATGCCATGGCGGTATCAGGAAAGACTCTCCGCATAGTAAAGGAAAATATCTGGTTTTCCATAGGCGTAAAGGCAGCCTGTCTGGTACTGGGAGCGCTGGGACTCGCAACCATGTGGACCGCTGTTTTCGCCGATGTGGGTGTTATGGTGATAGCGGTACTGAACGCCATGCGGTGCATAAGGTCATAAGCCCGGCACCGGTATCCTCACTTTACCTTGATGACCAGCTTGTACCTCCGCCCGTAGGAAAGGAAGGGAATTGTTATCTTTCTAACGCAAGATACGTATTGACTTTTCTTTCATCTTTTGATAGGATAGACAAACGTGAGACGCTGGAATGGCTCAGGAGGTAGAGCGCATCATTGGTAGTGATGAGGTCCGCAGTTCGACTCTGCGTTCCAGCACTGATTCAGGAAAGTCCCTCAGATAGATTGATTCATCTGAGGGGTTTTTCATAATCTTTGAAATAAGGAGATCATATGGATAAAAACCCTGTTTCTGCCGGGGGCACCGGCCTTAGAACAGTAATATTCGATATAGGAAATGTGCTGATCACCTTCAGCGGCATGGATTTTATCCGGCAGAAATACGGCGATGAAAAAGGACTGAAGATCGCCAACTGTCTTTTCGGTGACAGGCGCTGGTCCGAGCTGGACAGGGGTGTCATGACTCCGGAGGAAGTGCTTCAGTCCTTTCTGGACGCGGATCCCACGGTGCCGGAGGAGGATGTGGTCTGGAGCTTTGAGCACATATACAGGACAGTATCCCGCTGCGGCTACGCCATCCCCTGGCTAAGGGATGTGCGGAAGCTTGGCTACAGGGTACTGTATCTGTCCAATTATTCAAAGCTCATAATGCATGCCAGGCCTGAGGTGCTGGATTTCCTTCCTCTTATGGACGGCGGCATCTTTTCCTGTGATGTAAAGCTCATCAAGCCGGATATCGCCATATACCGGCTGCTCATAGACCGCTTTGCCCTCAACCCGGAGGAGTGTCTCTTTATAGACGACCAGCCGGATAACTGCGAAGCCGCAGAACGGGCGGGGCTCAATGCCTATGTCTTCGGTTCCTATGAGAAGGACAGGTCTGAGATCATGAAAATACTTGAACGGAACACACAAGGGAGGTACTTATCATGAAAGCAGGATTTATAGGCTGCGGAAATATGGGAGGAGCCATGATCAAGGGCATACTCTCCTCCGGCATGCTGAAGAATGAAGAGATAATGGCTTCGGACAGGTCAGAAGCGCTCTTACAGAAAAGAGCCGATGCCTACGGCATAAAAACCTCCGGAGACAACAACGAGACGGCCCGCTTTGCAGATGTACTCTTCCTCTCCGTGAAGCCCCAGTTTTACGAAGAAGTGATTGAAGATATCAGGGATACCGTGAGGGACGATCAGCTAATTGTCACCATTGCTCCGGGAAAGACCCTTTCCTGGGTAAGGGACAGATTCGGGAAAGATATAAAGATCATACGCATGATGCCCAATACTCCCGCCATGGTGGGAGAAGGCATGATAGGCATGTGCCATAACGAAAGGGTGTCCGAAGGCGATATAGAGGCAGTAAGGAACCTCTGTAAGAGCTTTGCCAGAACGGAGGTCATACAGGAAAACCTTATGGATGTAGTGACCGCCGTAAGCGGAAGCTCTCCCGCCTATGTGTTCATGTTCATAGAAGCCATGGCCGATGCTGCGGTGTCATGAGGCATGCCCAGGGACAATGCCTACGTATTTGCTGCCCAGGCAGTTCTGGGAAGCGCAAAGATGGTACTCGAAACCGGAAAGCACCCCGGGGAATTAAAGGATATGGTCTGCTCTCCCGCCGGAACCACCATACAGGCTGTCCGTGTTCTGGAGGAAAAGGGATTCAGGAGTGCGGTGATAGAGTGTATGGAAAAATGTCTTGAAGTATCCAGGAGTATGTAATGAGCAAAACAGCCGGCAATAAAGAAAAGCTCCCCCACCATCACGGGGAAATTACCGAGGATCTCATTTCACATATTCCCGATGCCGAAGTGATAGAAAATGTTTCCGCTGCCATGAAGCAGCTGGGGGATCCCAGCAGGCTTAAGATCTTCTGGCTCCTGTGCCACACCGAGGAATGCGTGCTGGATATAGCGGAAGCGGTAAACATGACAAGCCCCGCTGTTTCACATCATTTAAGGCTCCTTAAGAGCGCAGGGCTCATCGTTTCCCACAGGGACGGAAAGGAAATGCTGTACAGGGCTGCAGACACCCGTCTGGCCCAGTCCCTGCACCTCACCATAGAAAAAGTGGCCGAGATCGCCTGTCCCAGATGATCCCGGCCTGAAGGCCTTATTGTCACTGCATATTTATCTTTTTTGAAAGCTTTGACCTGATCCTGGTCAGAGCGTTGTCCGTGGATTTCTCATCCCTTCCCAGGACTCTTGCGATCTCCCCGTTCTTCATCCCCGTCAGCCGGAGATCCAGAACCTCACGCTCCAAGGGACTCAGCTCCTCTTCTATCACCCTGTTTATCCTCTCCGTGTTCTCCCTTGCTATAACAAGGCCCTCCGGATCCTTTCCGTAGTCCTCAAGTCCGGATATGCTCTCTCCTTCGGAGGAATCATCCTCTCCGTAAAGGGGGATAAAATTATTAAGGGGAAGATGCTTCTGCCGCCCCATGTTTCTCACCGCATTATATAGGTGCCTGGTCACCACCAGATTGCAGAAGGTTGGAAGAGAAGCGTCCCGTCCCGGGTCATATTCCCTTATGGCACGGAAAAGTCCTATCATACCCTCCTGTATAAGGTCATCCTTATCTCCTCCAAGGACGAACATGGATGCGGATTTCATCTTTACGATATACTTATATTTATCAAGGAGGTACTCCGCCGCCCCCGTATCTCCGTCCTTAAAAGCGGTAATGAGCTCATCATCCTGCATATTGCCGTAAGGGTTTGTGCCTTCCTTCAACTCCGGTCTCTCCTCAATATCCTTTTCTCTGTCTTAAGATCTCAAAGGAAATGACTCCCGCTGCCACAGACGCGTTCAGGGAATCGATATCTCCCGAGGTGGGGATCGATACCGTGAAATCACAGCTTTCCTTTACGAGCCTGCCGACTCCGCTGCCCTCGGAACCGATGACTAAGCCTATAGGCCCCTTCAGGTCCTGCTCATACATGTTTTTCCCGTCCATATCCGCACAGGCGAACCACAGTCCCTTTTTCTTAAGCTCCTCCATGGTATTCCTTAAGTTAGTGACCTTCACCACGGGGGTATAGTTAATGGCTCCGGCGGAAGCCTTTGCCACCACAGCCGTAAGTCCCGAAGAGCGGTCCTTTGGTATGATGACTCCGTGGGCGCCTGCCATGTTGGCAGTCCTGATTATGGCCCCCAGATTGTGGGGATCCGTAATATTGTCAAGAAGGATGAGGAAGGGATCCTCCTTCTTCTCCTCTGCGCTCTTCAGCACATCCTCCAGCTCCGCGTACTTATATGCTGCAATATAGGCTATAACTCCCTGGTGCTTTCCCGTGACGGAGATCTGATCCAGTCTCTGCCTGTCCACGTAGTCGATCCTTACTCCGGCCTTTTTCGCTTCCCTCTTTACGGTCATAAGCGGTCCGTCGGAAGAACCGCTTAAAAGAAAGAGCCTGTCCACACTTTTACCGGCGCGGAAAGCCTCTATGACCTCATTTCTGCCTTCAATTATGGATTCTTCATTCCTCATGTTCTTCGTCCGTCAGGATATGGACCGCCCTCTGAAGGAGCTCCTCCATCCTGTCTCTTTCCCCTTTTAAATAGAGCCATCCCGTCAGACATTCAAAGCCCGTGGCCCTGTGATAGGTTGTAAGGGACGCATTCTTTGCGTGGGTCTCGGTCTTAGCGTTTTCACCCCGTTTGTAGATCCTCTCCTCCTCCGGGCTTAAGGCCCCCTCCTCTATCAATGTGAGGATGGCCTTTTCCTGTGCCCCGGCGGAGACCAGGGCGCTGGTCTTCAGATGCAGCATGCGGGCGCTCATGTTCCCAAGCCTTATAACATGCTCCCGCATATAGAGAGAATATACCGCATCCCCAAGAAAAGCAAGGCTCAAGGGGGAATAGGTATTCAGTCTGCTCTCTTCCATTTAACTCCCTGCCTGGTATCCTCTAAAATGATGCCTTTATTCAAGAGCTCGTCCCTTATCTCGTCCGCCCTCTTAAAGTCCTTGTTCTTTCTGGCTTCCTGCCTTTCGTTTATAAGGGCCTCTATGTCCTTATCCAGAAGCTCCTCACCTGAACCGAAGACTATAAGTCCCATTACATCCGTAAGACTCTTAAGCTCTTCCTTAAGGGCATTAAGGACCTCAAGGGAGCTGTTTTCATCCGCTGTGGTATTTATGTACTTCACCAGCTCAAAGATCACGGAAACCGCATCCGCGGTATTCAGGTCGTCATCCATGGCCTCGTCAAACTTTGCGGTAAATTCCTTTAACCTGTCGGAAACCGCGGGATCCTCTTCCCCGGGAGAAGCGTTCTTCAGCAGGAAATCCAGATTGTCCGCTGCGGTCTTTATCCTGTCAAGCCCCGCCTTTGCCGCTTCCATAAGCTCCGCCGAGAAATTAAGGGGACTCCTGTAATGGGCTGAAAGCATAAAGAAACGGAGTACCTGAAGATCATATTTTTTCGAGATATCCCTGACGGTAAAGAAGTTATTTAAGGATTTGCTCATCTTCTCCCCGTCGATATTTAAGAACCCGTTATGCATCCAGTAATGGGAGAACTCCACTCCGTTTGCAGCCTCGGACTGGGCGATCTCGTTCTCATGGTGGGGGAAGATAAGGTCTTCTCCGCCGGCATGGATATCTATGGTCTCCCCAAGATACTTTTTAGCCATTACGCAGCACTCCGTGTGCCAGCCGGGTCTCCCGTCGCACCAGGGTGAAGGCCAGAAGGGTTCCCCCTCCTTCTTCGGCTTCCAGAGAACAAAGTCCAGATAGTCTTCCTTCCCTTCGTTTCCGGCGACCTTAAGCTCCCTGCCGTGGCCGGCTTCCAGCTCATCGATATTCTTATGGGAAAGCTTTCCGTATTCCTTGAACTGCCTGGTGCGGAAATACACCGTACCGTCCTCTGCCTTATAGGCATAGCCTTTTTCGATAAGGTCCCCGATAAGATCGATCATTCCGTCGATCTCCCTTGTGGCCCTTGGATGGACTGTGGCGGGAAGCACATTTAAGCCCTCCATATCCTTTTTGCACTCGGCTATGTACTTCTCCGATATCTCATCGCAGGAAACATGCTCTTCGTTGGCGCTTTTTATTATCTTGTCGTCCACGTCGGTGAAATTGGAAACATAGTTCACCTCG
The DNA here is from genome assembly GCA_017475845.1 of Lachnospiraceae bacterium. Taxonomy (GTDB): domain Bacteria; phylum Bacillota; class Clostridia; order Lachnospirales; family Lachnospiraceae; genus NK4A144. Next base: position 13,750 of record JAFVEU010000237.1, read on the forward strand.
TATCCCCTGTGCGCCATATAGCGCCTGAAGGTATCAAAGACGATCATGGGCCTTGCGTTCCCTATGTGTATAATGTTATATACCGTAGGGCCGCAGACATACATGCGCACCTTCTTCTCTTCAATAGGCCTGAATTCTTCTTTTCTCCTGGTCAGTGTATTGTATATCTTCATTTCAGCTTTTCTCCTTCATGCTGCTTATCTCCCGCTCCAGCTCCTTAACGCTGTTCTTTAAGGAAATGAGCTGGTTCGTGATCTCGCTGTCCGCATGCTTCAAGTTATTGAGATCATCCTGTATGGGATCGGGAAGATTGACCTGATCCATGGTCTCTCTGGGTATCTCCCTGTTATGGTATCTGACGATCTTTCCCGGAACTCCCACAACCGTACAGTTGGCGGGTATCTCATTCAGAACAACGCTTCCGGCGCCTATCTTGGTATTTTCCCCTATGGTAAAGGAACCAAGGACCTTTGCGCCTACGGATACCATCACATTGTCCTTTAAGGTGGGATGGCGCTTTCCTTTTTCCTTGCCCGTTCCCCCCAGGGTAACTCCCTGATAAAGGGTCACGTTATTTCCTATAACCGTGGTCTCTCCCACCACAACTCCCGAACCGTGATCGATAAAGAAGCCCTTACCTATCTTTGCCCCGGGATGGATCTCAATACCGGTGCGGTTCCTTGCTATCTGGGATATGAGCCTCGCAGTGAAATAGTATTTTTTCTCATAAAAAACATGGGCCACCCTGTAGGCCAACACCGCCCAGAAGCTGGAATAGAGGAAAACCTCCCACTTATTGTGAATGGCGGGGTCTCTTTCACGGACCACCTTTATCTCCTCTTCTATGTATTTATTTATGAAATTAGCATTCTTTTTTGCAGCAGTTAAAGCA
>JAFVEU010000238.1 GCA_017475845.1 Lachnospiraceae bacterium
CGAGGAGGAGGGCCTGTCCGCGGACACCTGGGACACGGAGTTTAAGGAGCTTTCTCCATACAGAGGACTGAACGCAAACATGCATACGGTGGAAGCTTTTATTGCCGCCAGTGATGTTACTTCGGACGAAAAGTACAGGATACGGGCAAAAAGGATCATCGATCACGTTATAGGCTGGGCAGAGGAAAATGACTGGCGGATCCCGGAGCATTTTAATGAAAGCTGGGAGCCCTGCCTCTATCTTAACGAGGACAGGCCGGATGATCCCTTCAAACCCTTCGGTGCCACCCCGGGCCACGGGATCGAGTGGTCAAGACTTATCGTGCAGTGGGCCCTTTCAGCCCGCAGCATGAAAGAAGAGGCAGAAAAAAAATATCTGAAAGCGGCCTTAAGCCTGTATGAACGGGCTGTGGAGGATGCCTGGTCCGTTAACGGAAACCCGGGATTGTGTTATACTACTGACTGGAACGGTAAGACTGTTGTACAGGACAGGATGCACTGGACGCTTTGTGAGGCGATCAATACATCCGCGGTCCTTGACAGGGTAATGAGGGCTCCGGACTGTCCCTTGTCCGGGCAGGACTCCGGACGTGTCCCCGCGGAAGATTATAAGATGTTCATGAAATATCTCGACGATCATGTTATAGATCACGACTTGGGTTCATGGTATCATCAGCTTGACGGGGATAATAAAGTTATGGGGACTGTATGGCCCGGAAAGCCTGATCTTTATCATGCGGTTCAGGCAACCCTTATCCCCTATGTCAGTGATCCGGGAGTATCTGTTGCACCTGCGGTAAGATCGGGGAGGATTATCTTAAAATGAAAAAATATGATGTTGTGGCACTGGGCGAGCTGCTGATGGATATGACAAACAACGGGAAGAGCGGACAGGGAAATGCCCTGTATGAAGCAAATCCCGGAGGTGCTCCCTGCAATGTGCTGGCGATGCTGAAGAGATTCGGGCACGAGGTGGGGTTCATAGGAAAGGTGGGAAATGACATCTTCGGACAGGAGCTCCGCAGTGTTCTTACTGAGCTTGGGATCGGTACGGAGGGACTTGTCATGGATGATGAGATCCGTACCACACTTGCCTTTGTGAAGACCTTTGAAGACGGGGACCGTGATTTTTCCTTTTACAGAAATCCCGGTGCCGATATGATGCTCGATAAATCCGAGATCAGGGCTGAAATGATAGAGAACTCAAGGATCTTTCATTTCGGAACCCTTTCCATGACCCATCCTAAGGTGCGGGAAGCCACCAGGTACGCCATTGACTGCGCAGTTTCCGCGAAAGCCTTGATATCCTTTGATCCAAATATCAGGGAGCCTTTGTGGGACAGTATGGATGAAGCAAGGGAGCAGGTCCTTACGGGGCTTTCCTATTGCGATATATTAAAGATCTCCGATAATGAGATACAGTGGCTCACCGGGACAGAGGATTTTACTAAGGGAGTGGAATGGATATTCGAAAGATTTGATATTCCCCTTGTCAATCTGTCTCTCGGAAAAGAGGGAAGCATGTCCTTCTACCGCAGGGATATATCTTCGAAGCAGTACATATGCGTGAAGGCTGAGCCCTATCTGCAGGAAAACACCATAGAGACCACCGGAGCGGGAGATACCTTTAACGGGATCGTGCTTCATTTCATATGCGAGAAGGGTCTTAAGGATCTGAAGGAGAATGACTTAAGTGAAATGCTCTCATGGGCTAATGCCGCGGCTTCCGTCATAACAACAAGAAGAGGAGCGCTTAGAGTGATGCCCACAGTTGACGAGATCAGGGAATGTATGGGTCGTTAACAGGATCCTCCGTTTCTTCGGTCTCCACGGCAGGGTTAAGATCCAAAACCCCGTAGCAGAGGGAATACATATATCTCTCTCCGTTGATCTCCGTTTCATAGTGCTCGAAACAGCAGGGCAACAGAACATTTAAGGGTACAAGGGGATCGTGGAACATGGAGAACTTAAGACCGTCTGTAATGCCCTTTCCGGTAAATTTGCCGTAGGCTTCCTTTGAGGTCCATATACGGGTGAAGTTCTCGTCCTTTTCATCCGTATGCTTAAGGTATTCCTGCTCCTCTTTGGAGAAGAATCTCTCGGCGATCCCTTCATCATATGACCTCAATTTTTCTATATCCACCCCTATGGAAGGAACGGAAAGGCCCTGAGAGGATTTTAGGAAGGATCTGGGGGCCACACCGGCAGCAGCGAAAACGCTGGTGGCGTCGATCCTGTTGTCTCCCGGGAGAACGGGGCTCATATCGTTTGGAGTCGAGACAGATACAGCCACGGCACCTCCGGAATGGGAGATGGAGAAATAGACCGGCATATCCCCGTCCATCATGGGTTTTCCGTATTCATTGAATATCACCTTTTCCGGATCGCAGTCGTTTTCCAGAATGGCATCCATGAACATGCTGCCCGCAAGGATACTGAGCTTCCGGCCATCCGGGGTCTTCATCCTCGATGCCCTTTCCTTTCTCCAGGAGGGCAGTGAATTAAAGGCTCCCGTAAACCAGGAATCGTCAAAATCCTCTATGCATTTTATCCTTGTGTTAATGATCATGATCTTCCCGAGCTTCCGAAACCGCCTCTGTCAGGAGCGTCCAGGTGATCCACCTCGGTAAAGGTAAAAGCTTCCTGGTGTTTAAAGATCCGGAACTGACATATACGGTCATTTACATGTATCTCTGTATCTCTTACGGCGAAGACCGGCATCATCCACTGGTCATTGTCGCCGCAGTATGACTCATCTATAATCCCGCAGCTGTTTGACTGAAGGATGCCGAAGTTCTTAAAGGTGGAGCTTCTTGGTACCACATGGGCCTCATAGCCCTGAGGAAGAGCTATGGCAACTCCCAGGGGAATGAGCTTGAAATCACCTTTTTTCAGCACCACGTCCTCGGCGGCTCTTAAGTCTATCCAGTCCGACTTCCCGTCAATGAACCTCAGTTTCTCTATCTTATCCGTAAAGTATTTGATCCTAAGTTCCAAGTGTCACCTCATCAGCCTGTGGTTATACGGTGGAAAACCTTTTTCCCCTTCTGAATGACAAGCTCTCCGTCGGTGTCAAAGTCATCGGAAGAGAAGACTGCTTTCACATCCGTAACCTTTACGCCGTTTACGCTTATGCCGTTCTGCTCGATAAGGCGTCTCCCGTCGGAACGGTTCTTTGCGATCTTTGTATCCACAAGAAGGGAGATAAGATCCCTGCCCTCCTTCATCTCAGCCTCGCTGTAGCTGGTGGTGGGCATGTTCTCGCTCTTTCCGCCGTCTGCGAATACGGCCCTTGCGGCTTCCCTTGCCTTTTCCGCGGCTTCCGCGCCGTGTACCGTCTTTGTTATCTCGTAGGCCAGGGTTTCCTTCGCAATATTGATCTCCTGATCCTTAAGAGCGCCGAGCCTTCTTACTTCGTCCATGGGCAGGAAGGTAAGGAGTCCGAGACATTCCTCCACCTTAACATCCTCTATATTTCTCCAGTACTGGAAGAACTCATAGGGAGAGGTCTTCTTTTCATCGAGCCAGAGGGCACCCTTCATGGTCTTGCCCATCTTTATCCCGTCGCTGGTGGTCAAAAGCTTGAAGGTCAGGCCGAAGGCCTCTTTTCCGGTCTTGCTGCGGATAAGGTTCACGCCGCCGATGATGTTGCTCCACTGGTCGTCGCCTCCCAGCTCCATAAGGCAGCCGTAGTCCTCAAAGAGCTTGTAGAAATCGTAGGACTGCATCAGCATGTAGCTGAATTCAAAGAAGGTTAAGCCCCCTCTTTCCATTCTCTTTTTATAGGCCTCCGCAGCCAGCATCTTGTTCACATTGAAATGTACGCCGATCTCACGCATGAAATCCACGTAATTGAGCTTTAAGAGCCAGTCAGCATTGTTGGTTATGATGGCTTTATCGTTGTCAAAGTCGATGAAGCGTGAGAGCTGGGCTTTGAAGCACTCCACGTTGTGGTTTATATCCTCCATGGTCAGCATCTGTCTCATGTCATTCCTGCCGGAAGGATCGCCGATCATGGTGGTGCCGCCTCCCATCATGGCAATGGGCCTGTGGCCCGCCTTCTGCATATGCATCATGGCCATGACCGTTAAAAAGTGGCCTGCGGTGAGGCTGTCTGCGGTGGCATCAAAGCCTATATAAAAGGTGATCTTTTTTTCACCCATTATCCTTTTAACTTCTTCTTCATTGGTGCACTGGGCGATAAAGCCACGTTCTTTCAGTATATCAAAGGCATTGTCCGACATTTTTAGATTCCTTTCCCTTCTTTCTTGCTTTTATCAACAAAAGATTATAACATATCCCTTGCCGGTTTCACAATTCCATCACAAAAAGAAATTATACTACTCTGCGGTGATCGGGGGTGAAGGGCCGGATCACCGGTTAATGCAGTAAGTATGGCTGCAGATCAAAATAAGCGTTAAGGAGATAAAAATGCTGGAAGTAAGGAATCTGACCAAACGGTACGGAACAAACATGGCTGTTTCAGACCTGAGCTTTGATATTGGATCCGGAGGCATATACGGGCTTCTGGGGCCAAACGGGGCGGGAAAATCCACCACCATGAATATAATAACCGGA
>JAFVEU010000239.1 GCA_017475845.1 Lachnospiraceae bacterium
AAACGATCGGGTTTTCGAAATGGCGGGTGCCTGGTGCGGGAATCAGCACCCCCGAAACGATTGGTTTTTCGAAATGGCGGGTGCCTGGTGCAGGGAACGGCACCCCCAAAACGATCGACTTTTCGAAATGGCGGGTGCCGGGCGCGGGGAGTGGCACCCCCGAAACGATCGTTTTTTCAAAATGGCGGGTGCCTGGTGCAGGGAGCGGCACCCCCGAAACGATCGTTTTTTCAAAATGGCGGGTACCTGGAGCGGGGAGAGGCACCCCCGAAATGATAGAATAAAAAAAGAAATTTTATTGCCAGAAGAGAGGAGTTATCCGTATAAGACTATAGAGGGAATTTTGTTTTAAAAGTAAGGAAGGTATTTCAAGCTATGAAAAAAACAAGAAGTATCATGAGGAGGATCGCGGTGGCGGAGGCTGCAACGCTTATTTTAGGGCTTGTTTGTCCGGTGGGGGCGTATGCAGAGCATGATGCTAAGACAAGTACGCAGATCATTATGTGTTTAAGAAAAATGGGACGGATGATACCCTGATATTACAAAAGAAGACATATAAGTTTACGGAGATCGCAAGCGTCGAGCCCCTTATAGAACTAAAGAAAAAAAGATCCGGCATGGTGCTTTATGCTACGCTTTCGGGTAATAAAATAAAGATACCAAAAAGCGAATACACGAAAACAATGACCTCCGATTCCGTCACCATCACCGGAAAAGACAGGAATCTCTCAGGCACTACCAAATAGAAAAACCGGGCAAATCATTACCCCGGGGTTGACGGGGGAAAAGGCTGGTGTTATAGTAGACGGGTAACTGGTGAGTGGGCTTTCAAAAGCCCACTCTTTCTATGTAGGCAGCGGTGCCTTTTTTGCCCTTTGATCAGGGAGTGTCATGGGGCTGGGTGAAGAGGTATCCGGAGTTCACGGGAAGGATGGGATGATGACCGGAGAAAAGATTGCGGAGAGATTTGCGGAGCTTATAAGACCGGTTACCGATGAATACGGATTCAGTCTTATTAAGACGGAATACGTTAAGGAGAACGGGAATTATTATCTCCGGGCCTATATAGATAAGGAAGGCGGCATCACCATAGACGACTGTGTGATGGTAAGCCGCAGGGCGAGCAAGATACTGGACAAAGAGGACTATATCCCGGAAGCATATACCATGGAGATATCTTCCCCGGGATTTATGGAATAAAAGCGGAAATATGACCGGAAACGGATCAGGCTTCCGGTCTTTGGAAAATATTAATTAAAGTGAGGAAACCATGAAAAAGAAGAAGGAAGAAATTCAGGAAACAGGCGGAGTCAACACAGAGCTCCAGCAGGCGCTTATTCTTTTGGAGAAGGAAAAGGGCATAAACAGGGAGACCCTTTTTGAAGCCATTGAGAATTCACTCCTTACGGCCTGCCGCAATAATTTCGGAGGACACTCTGAAAACATTCACTGCGAGATAGACAGGGAGACATGCAACTACTATCTCTATGCAGACCGTACCGTGGTTGAAAATGTTGAAGATCCCGCCATTGAGATCTCTGTTGAGGATGCCATGGCAATAGACCCTGAAGCAAATCTCGGGGATACCGTCAAGGTGGAATTAAAGAGCAGGGAATTCGGCCGTATCGCAACACAGAACGCGAAGAACGTGATATTGCAGAAGATCCGTGAAGAGGAGAGAAATTCCATCTTTAACGAGTTCTCTTCCAAGGAGCATGATGTGGTTACCGGTACCGTTCAGAGATATATCGGACGGAACATAAGCATAAATCTCGGAAAGGCGGATGCCTTCCTGTCGGAGAGCGAGCAGGTAAGAGGCGAGTACTTAAACATCCATGAAAGAGTCAAGGTCTATGTGCTGGAGGTAAAGAATACCACAAAGGGACCCAGGATCATGGTGTCCAGGACCCATCCGGAGCTGGTGAGAAAGCTCTTCGAAAACGAGGTTTCCGAAGTTGCGGACGGCACTGTTGAGATCATGGGTATCTCCAGGGAGGCCGGAAGCAGGACGAAGATCGCGGTCTACAGCCACAATCCCGATGTGGATGCGGTGGGAGCCTGTGTCGGTATCAACGGAACAAGGGTCAATGCCGTTGTGGATGAGCTTGGGGGAGAGAAGATAGATATCATAAACTGGGATGAAAACCCGGCTATCTTTATTGAGAACTCTCTTTCACCCGCAAAGGTGGTTTCCGCCATCGTGGATGGAGATGAGAAGACCGCCAAGGTAGTGGTTCCCGATTATCAGCTGAGCCTTGCCATAGGTAAGGAGGGACAGAACGCCCGCCTGGCTGCAAGGCTTACAGGCTTTAAGATAGACATCAAGTCTGAGACCCAGGCAAAGGATGCTCCCGGATTCAGGATGGAGGATTATCTCCTGGATGAAGAGGGTGAGTACGGCGAGGAGTACTATGACGAGGACGGCAACTACATAGGTCCCGAGGAATATGAAGAGGGTTATGAAGAAGAGGACGGATATGCCGGAGAAGACGCTGAGGTCTCCGAAGACCGGGCAGATGCCGAAGAAGAGGCGGACAGCAGCGAGGCGGATCCTGAAGCTTAAAGCCCCAAAGAAGGAAGCGGAAGCAGGATAATGAAGAGTAAGAATCCCGTGTGCAGAAAATGCGTCTCCTGCGGAAGTATAGTGAGTAAGGATGCCCTTATAAGGATCGTGAGAAATAAAGAAGGAAAGACTTCCATTGACTTTTCCCTCTGTGGGGAAGGCAGAGGAGCCTATATATGCAGATCAAGAGAGTGCATAGATAAGGCGCTGGGTAAGAAGCTGCTGGAAAGATCCTTTAAGGCGGGGATCGATCCCTCGGACAGGGAGAGGATCATTAAGGAGACGGAGAATTTTGGATAGAAAAAGGGCGGTATCCCTTGTGGGTCTTGCCGTGAAGGCGGGCAAGATCGTGAGCGGAGAGGAAAATGTCCTTAATTCAATAAGAGGTGGGAAGGCCTTCGCGGTAATGATCAGCAGTGAGGCGTCTCCCCGGAGCAGAAAGACCTTCGGTGATAAGTGTTCCTACTACCGGGTTCCCCTTTTCGAATGGGGGACAAAAGAGGAAACGGGACGGTGTATAGGCAAGGATTCGAGGACGGTGTTCTGCATCACCGACAGGAATTTTGGAGAAGAGATAATAAAGCTTCTCAGGGAGGAAGATACAGATAATGGCAAAGACTCAGATAATGAAGATCACAAAAGAATTAAAGGAAAAGGGGATCGAGGTCTCGAATAAAGAGGTGGTTGAATTCCTGAAGAGCCGCGGTTCGGAGGTGACTTCCCACATGAGCAGCATAAATGATGAGGAAGCGGCCCTGGTCCGCGAGAAATTTGGAGTCCAGGGGAAAAAAGAAGCTCCCTCCGGGAAGAAGGAAGCGGCTCCCTCCGAAAAGAAGGAAGCAGCTCCGGAAGTAAAGAAGGAGGAAGCTCCTGCGGCTAAAAAAGAAGAAGCAGCCACAGCTAAAAAGGCAGAGACTCCCGAAGCCAGGAAAAAGCTTCCGCCCAAGCCGGTAAAAAACGCTCCTCCGAAGAAGAAGCATATAATTTTTGCCACAAATAACAGGAATGCGGTTTCGGGCAACAACCGTTTCAACCAGGGTACACGTCAGGTGTACAGGATAAGCGGAGGAAAGATCGAGGATCCCGAAAAAGCTGTAAAGAGGACCTTTAAGCATACGGAAGTGGCGAGTCCCGATGCTTTTGAGGGTATCAAGCTCCCTCCCAAGGAAGAAGAGGAAGAAGTAAAGATCATCGAGACCAGGACGGAGACTCCGGTAAAGAAGGAGGAACCCGCTCCCGTGACCGAGGCTGCCGCTCCGAAGGAAGAGGTAAAGGAGAAGGAAGCAGCTCCCAGGGAGAATTCCGGACCGAGAAAGATATACGGAAATGTTTACGACCATATGCCGGCAAGACCGGCTGTACGGGATACACAGAAGAGAGGTGGTACATATGCCGGCAGGGAAGAAGCTAACAAAGCTGGACGCAGTCCTCAGGGCGGCTACCGTAATACTGGGAATAGTGGCAATCGTCCTTTCCCTCCTGGACGCAACGAAAGACCGGGTACCTTCGGAAAAGGCCCGCAGGGCCGGGGAGGCTTTAACGCAGGCCCTTCAGGCGAAGCTCCGGAAAAAGGAGGAGCCGGAAGAAGATCCGATGCAGACAGGAGAAGGCAGTCCGAAGCCAGAAAGAGAAAAGACGCTGCAATAGAAGCCAGCATGGAGGAGAAGGCAGGGAAGAAATTCAATCCCCATGGCTTCCGCAAGCCTGCTCCCGTTGAAAAGCCAAAGGAAGAGGAGATCAAGGTCATCGTTATTCCCGAGACCCTTACCATCAGGGATCTGGCGGATCACATGAAGATACAGTCATCACAGATCATAAAGAAGCTCTTTATGAGCGGGCAGGTGGTGACCCTTAATTCAGAAGTTTCCTATGAGGAAGCCGAGAATATCGCGGCGGATTTCGATATACTCTGCGAGCATGAGCAGAAGGTGGATGTTATAGAAGAGCTCTTAAGGGAAGAGGAAGAGGACAGCTCACTCCTTGAGAAGAGACCTCCCGTAGTCTGCGTTATGGGACATGTAGACCACGGTAAGACCTCACTCCTTGATAAGATCAGGGCTACCCGTGTGACCGAGAAGGAGTCGGGTGGTATTACCCAGGCTATCGGCGCGTATATGGTAAAGGTACAGGGGCAGAAGATCACCTTCCTTGACACCCCGGGACACGAGGCTTTTACCGCAATGAGAATGAGGGGCGCCAGCTCCACTGACATAGCGGTACTGGTGGTGGCAGCCGACGACGGCGTCATGCCCCAGACCGTGGAAGCCATAAATCACGCGAAGGCTGCCGGAGTGGAGATCATAGTTGCGGTTAATAAGATCGACAAGCCCAGCGCAAATATAGAAAGAGTCAAGCAGGAGCTTTCCGAGTACGAGCTGATCCCCGAAGACTGGGGCGGTTCCACGGTTTATGTGCCGGTTTCCGCAAAGACCGGGGAAGGCATTGAACAGCTTCTTGAGATGATAATACTTACGGCGGACGTGCTGGAGCTTAAGGCGAATTCCAACAGAAAGGCCAGGGGACTGGTGCTGGAAGCACGCCTTGACAAGGGCAGGGGCCCCGTGGCAAGCATACTGGTGCAGAAGGGAACCCTTCATGTGGGCGACTTTATCGCTGTGGGAGCCTGTCACGGCAGAGTCAGGGCCATGCTTGACGAAAACGGAAAGAAGATAAAGGAGGCAACTCCTTCCACTCCCGCAGAGATACTGGGTCTTGATGATGTGCCTGAAGCAGGAGAGATCTTTGTTTCCCCCGAGTCCGATAAGGAAGCCAAGAACTTTGCCGATACCTTTAAGGCCCAGCAGAAGAATGAGCTCTTAAGAGAGACCAAGACCAGGATGTCCCTGGATGATCTTTATTCGCAGATCAAGGAGGGAGACCTTAAGGAATTCAATGTTATCATTAAGGCCGATGTACAGGGCTCCGTGGAAGCGCTTAAGACTTCACTCCTTAAGCTCTCCAATGAGGAAGTGGCCCTTAAGGTCATCCACTCAGGCGTGGGTGCCATAAGTGAATCGGATGTTATCCTTGCCAGCGCTTCAAATGCCATAATAATCGGCTTCAATGTCAAGGCCGACAACATGGCCAAGCAGAGTGCCGAGCAGGAGGAAGTGGATATAAGGCTCTATAAGGTCATCTATCAGGCCATAGACGATATGGAACACGCCATGAAGGGCATGCTTGCTCCCGTTTATGAGGAGAAGATCATCGGGCATGTGGAAGTGCGCCAGATCTTCAAGGCCAGCCAGATCGGAAATATCGCCGGTTCCTATGTTACCGACGGTATTGTGGAAAGAGGCTGTATGGTTCGTATCTTCAGAGAGGGAGAGCTTGTTCACGAAGGAAAGCTCCAGTCCTTAAAGCGTTTCAAGGATGACGCCAAGGAAGTAAGGGAAGGCTACGAGTGCGGTCTGGTCATAGAGGACTTTAACGATGTCAGGGAGCTGGATACCGTTGAGTGCTATAAGATGGTAGAGGTTGAAAGAAAATAAGTGAGAAAGAATTCCACTAAGAATAACAGGATAAACGGAGAGGTCTTAAGGGGCCTCTCGGAGATCATAAGGGAAGTGAAGGATCCCAGAGTCAGTCCCTTTGCTTCCGTTACGGAGGTCTTTGTCTCTCCTGACTTAAAGACCTGCAAGGCCTATATCAGTGTGCTGGGAGGCGATAAAGAGCGGGAGGACACCCTTAAGGGGCTTAATTCCGCAAAGGGCTTCATCAGGAGGGAACTTGCCCGTATAGTGAACTTAAGAAATACGCCGGAGCTGGAATTCATTATGGACGGTTCCATAGAGTACGGCGTTGATATGTCAAAGAAGATAGATGACGTGATGAAGCATGATGATGAAAGCCGTTTGATGAGGGGCGAGACGGCGGAAGAAGTGAAAGAGGTCGAAGAAGATGTTTGATCTGATAAGCTATATTGAGGGTGCGGGCTCCATTGCCCTGGCAGGTCATGTGAGGCCTGACGGGGATGCAGTGGGTTCCACCCTCGCTCTCTATAATTACATAAGAAAAGAGTGGCCCGGAAAGGATGTGACTCTCTTTCTGGAGAAGCCGGCGGAGATCTATTCGTATCTGAAGGGCTATGATGAGGTGACGGTTCCGGAGGACGGACTTCCGGACAAAGTATATGACCTTTTTATAGCCATGGATCTGGGGGATATGGAAAGGCTGGGAGGCGCGGCCAGATTCTTTACAGCCGCAAAGGATACCCTCTGTATAGATCATCATATAAGCAACAAGGGCTTTGGAAATCACTCATGGGTAAAGCCGGAGGCCAGCTCCACCTCAGAGCTTGTCTTTGATCTCATAGATGAGGAAAAGCTGGATAAGGATATTGCGGAATGCATCTATACCGGCATAATACATGATACCGGGATAATGCAGTATACCAATACCACCCGCCATACCCTTGAGGTGGTGGGAAAGCTCATAGAATTCGGCTTTGAATTCAACAGGATCATAAACAGTTCCTACTACGAGAAGACCTATGTGCAGAATCAGATACTGGGAAGGGCCCTTCTGGAGAGCATAATCTTTATGGACGGAAAATGCATAGCATCCGTTATTGATCATAATACCATGGATTTCTACGGTGCCACCTCTAAGGATTTTGACGGTATCGCAAACCAGCTCTTCAAGACAAAGGGCACGGAATGCGCGATCTTTATGTATGAGAGTTCCCGTGAGCAGCACCTTTACAAGGTGTCAATGAGATCCGGTAAAAGGCTGGATGTGGCAAGGATCGCACAGAAATTCGGCGGCGGCGGACACAGGAATGCTGCGGGATTCTCGATGAACGGCACCTATCACGATATACTGAACAATGTTTCCGAAGAGATAGAGAAGCAGCTTAAGGAAGCAGATGGCTAAAAAACCCTTTTCCCTTAACAGGGGCAGGGGTTTTCCGGAGTGATATTTGGACGGGATAATCGTTATCAATAAAGAAAAAGGCTATACCAGCAATGATGTGGTCCAGGTTTTAAGGGGCATACTCCGTATGAAGAAGATAGGTCATACCGGAACTCTGGATCCGGATGCGTCCGGAGTGCTCCCGGTGTGTCTGGGAAAGGGCACAAAGCTGGTAAATATGCTTACGGACAGTGATAAGGAGTATATTGCGGAAGCACGGCTCGGGATATGCACCGATACCGAGGATATGAGCGGAACTGTCCTTAAGCGCTTTGAGATCTCCGAGGATAGGATACCTCCGGAAGAGGAACTGAAGGAGGCACTTTTTTCCTTTATCGGAGGATATGACCAGATACCGCCCATGTATTCCGCAAAAAAGGTGAACGGAAAGAAGCTCTATGAGCTGGCAAGAGAAGGGCAGGTCATTGAGAGAAAGGCCTGCAGAGTGGAGATCCGCTCCATAAACCTTTTAAGCTATGAATTCCCCCTTTTCCGTTTTTCGGTCCGCTGCGGCAAGGGCACCTATATACGTTCCCTCATAAGGGATACGGGAGAAAAACTGGGTACGGGAGCTGCCATGGAAAGCCTTGTCCGTACAGGGGCTTCAGGATTCAGGCTTGAGGAAGCGCTGACACTTAAGGAAGTGGAAGAGCTTACGGCAGAAGGTAAGATAGAAGCTCATATCATAAGCCCCGACAGGGTTTTTGATGATCTCCCGGGGATCACCGTTGAAGAAAGGAATGAGGTTTTCGTACGGAACGGAAATCCCTTCAGTATTTCCGGCAGGATAGAAGACGGTGATTACAGGGTTTATCTTCCAAAGGGGATATTCGCAGCCGTATATTCCGTTAGCCGGGGAAAAGCCAGATTAAAAAGGATGTTTTTATGAAGGTATTTCACGGAACAGACGAATACAGGGAGCTTATCCGGAAAACCGGTTCCGTTAAGGGCACTGCAGTAGCCCTGGGGAAGTTTGACGGCATCCATCTGGGACACGCAAGGCTCATAGATGCCATGATAAATGAAGCGGGAAAAAGAGGGCTAAGCACCCTTCTTTTCACCTTTGACAAGCCCTTTGCCTCCTTTTTTACCGGAGAAAAGCCGGAGGTCCTTACCACCAATAAGGAAAGAGAGGAAGCCGTAAGGGAATGGGGGATAGATTTTCTTCTGGAATATCCCTTAAGAAGTGATACGGTTTCCGTTTCGCCGGAGGATTTTGTGGATCATGTCCTTGTGGACGGTATCAATACAAAATTCATAGCTGCCGGTCCTGATATGAGCTATGGCAGCGGAGGAAAGGGAAATATCGAAACCCTGAGGACAGGCTCAAGGGGGCGTTTTGAAGTCCTGGAGGTTGAAAAGGTGCGTCTTAAGGGCGAGACTGTAAGCTCCACTCTTGTCCGGGACAGGCTTAAAAGAGGGGAAATGGAGGAGGTACGTGAGCTCCTTTCAAGACCCTACAGCGTTTCCGGAAAGGTAAGCCACGGAAGGAAGCTGGGGGCCAGCGTTCTGAATATGCCCACTGTCAATATACTTCCGGAGGAATACAAGCTCCTGCCTCCCTTCGGAGTTTATTTTTCCGAAACGGTGGTGGGTTCCGAGAGATATAAGAGCATCACAAATATCGGAAGAAAGCCTACCGTACAGGAGGGAGGGACGGTGAACTGCGAGACCTTTCTCTATGATTTCACCGAGGATCTCTACGGAGAGAATATCAGGGTAGAGCTGCTGCATTTCTTAAGAGAGGAAAAAAAGTTTAACAGCATGGAGGATTTGAAAAAGGCCATGCATGATGATATGCTTTCAGGAGAGGAATACTTTTCAAATAACAACTGATATGGAGGGTTAATGCAAGCAGGTATATTATTGCCGATGATGGGAGGCCTTGGGCTTTTCCTCTATGGCATGAAGGTCATGAGTGACAGCATAGAGAGAGCGGCAGGCGCAAAGCTCAGGAATATCCTTGAGACCCTTACAAGGACCAGGGTTCAGGGTATGTTCGTGGGTCTTATATTCACTGCTGTGATACAGTCGTCCAGCGCCTGTACGGTAATGATCGTGTCCTTTGTTAATTCCGGGCTCATGACTCTTTACCAGGCCGCGGGACCCATACTTGGCGCCAATATCGGTACCACCGTCACTTCACAGCTGGTATCCTTTAATCTCTCCAAGGCTGCTCCCGTCTTTCTTCTGGGAGGTGCCCTCTGCACCATGTTCAGCAAGAACCCCATGGTAAAGAAGGTGGCTGAGATAGTTACGGGCTTTGGTGTTCTTTTCCTGGGACTTTCACAGATGTCCCAGGCCATGTCCTATTTAAAGGATGTTCAGTTTGTCACGGATATACTTATGAGTCTTCAGAATCCCCTTCTCGGGATACTGGTGGGAACGGTGCTGACAGCCCTTATCCAGAGCTCCTCCGTTACCGTGTCCATACTGCTTTTGATGGCAAATCAGGATCTTATAGGTCTTAATATCTGTTTATTCATAATCCTTGGCTGTAATATCGGCGCCTGTGTTCCCGCCCTTCTTGCGGGACTTGCGGGAACAAGGGATGCAAAGAGAGCAGCCCTTATCCATCTTATCTTCAACATAGTGGGAACCATCATCGTGTTCGTCATCCTCTTATTTGCGGAGGGCTTTATCCTCGACATGCTGCGTATGGTTTCCGGAGATAATCCGGGAAGGATAATCGCTAATGCCCACACCGCCTTCAAGATCTTCCAGGTTATAGTACTCCTGCCCTTCACAAAGCAGATAGTGGACCTCACCTATTTCTTCGTTCCCAAATCCGGGGATGCGGGGGAGAGGATCGGATACCGCGCCCAGTACGAGCTGCAGTATATCGGTTCCAATGTGATCTTTTCTCCTGCCACAGCTGTTGTGGATGCCATTAAGGAGCTGGACCGCATGGCGAACCTTGCCAGTGAGAACCTTAACCGGGCCATGAACGCCCTTATCACTCTGGATGAGGATGAGATTCAGAAGGTATACGAGGTTGAAAAGAACATAGATTTCCTTAACCATTCCATCACCAACTACCTGGTTAAGATCAACCAGGTGAACCTGCCTGTGGACGACATCAGACAGATCGGTGCCCTTTTCCATGTGGTGAACGATATAGAGCGTATCGGTGACCATGCGGAGAACGTGGCTGATATGGCAAAGGAGAGGATAGAAAAGAACGCTTCCTTTACCCTTGTGGCCCAGAGGGAGATGGGTGAGCTTCTGGATATGGTAAATAATATCGTCCGTTATTCCATTGAAATGTTCTCAAAGGATGATGAGAGGCACCTGAAGGACATCATCACTCTGGAGGACAGGATAGACCGGAAGGAGAGGGAGCTGCAGAATGCCCATGTGGCAAGACTTGAGCGGAATGAGTGTTCACCCGAAGCCGGAATGATCTACTCCGATATCATCTCCGGACTGGAGAGAGTGGCTGACCACGCCACCAACATAGCCTTTGCCATAAGGGATTCCGAGAAAGAAAACATTTCAGTAAAGCAGGCTTCGGCAAAGGCCTGAGATTATCCTATGTTTAAGAAAGTATACCGGGAAAACATCAAGGTTCTTGCTGTACTTCCTGTTTTCCTGCTTATCTTAATACTTTTCCCTTTAAGGGCTGAGGCGAAGAATCTCAGCATTATTTCTGCGGGCGCAGGAGCGGTGCTGGACGATATCGCCACCTATTTCACCACCTGGGATATTTCCGAAAACTATAAGGAGGTCCTCACCGCAGGAGAAGCTGCGGCGGAGTACAATACGGTCTCTTCCGACATAAGCAGCCGGGATGCTGACAATGACGGCGTCCTTGCAGGTTACACAAACTTAGGTATCGCCAACGTGAACGACCACTTAAACATCAGGGAAGCTCCTGACGAAAAGGCGGATCTGGTGGGTAAGATGACAAAGCACGCGGCCTGTGAGATCCTTGATGTCTCCGGAAACTGGGCCCACATCAAGTCCGGAAAGGTGGATGGCTACTGTACCACGGAATTTCTCTATACCGGAGAAAAGGCTCTTGAGATCGCTGAAAAGGAGATAACCCTTGTGGCCACCATAAAGACCACCACCCTCTTTGTTCGTGAGGAACCGTCCACGGACGCTGCCGTGGTCACCATGGTCCCCATTGATGAAGAGTATGTGGTAACCGAAGGAGATAAGGATTCCGAGTGGCTTAAGATCGAGATCGATGAGGATGACGGCTGGATCAGCGCGGAATACGTGACCCTTGCGGAAACCCTGGACAAGGCCATGAGCATGAAGGAACTGAAGTACGGCGAGGGTGTTTCCGATGTGAGAGTAAGCCTTGTCAACTACGCAAAACAGTTTATCGGCAACCGCTACGTTTGGGGCGGCACCTCCCTTACCAAGGGAGCGGACTGCTCAGGCTACGTACAGAGTATATTTAAGAAGTTCGGGGTTTACCTTCCCAGAAACAGCGCTTCCCAGGCTACAGTGGGCAAGAAGATCTCTCCTTCCGATGCCCAGCCCGGAGACCTGTTCTTCTACGCCCGCGGCGGACGTATAGGACATGTGGGTATCTACATCGGCGGAGGCCAGATAGTGAACGCCCACTCCCGCAGGACCGGCATACGTATAGATAACGCCTACTATCGAAAGCCGGCTGTGGTACGTCGTGTATTAGATTGAAATACAGAACATAAATAAAACGGCTCAACCGCGTAGACTGAGCCGTTTTTCTGTTATAGCTGTTCAGTGCTTTTTTACTGTTCTGAAACTACCGGTGATACTGATCTCTCATCTCTGATGGCCTTGTACAGTTCCGCGCAGGAGCAGTTGTAGTAGGGCAGCGTATAGAAAACGCCTACAAGACCGCAGGTGATCACGGAGAGCAGGAACCAGCCGATGAATGAAAGGTCAAAGCAGAATGCCTTCCACTTATTGCCGTTCATGAGCTTTCTGGAAAGGGTGATGGCTTCGGTTCCCTTCATCTCCGGATTCTCCGCCATGATATAGGGTACCAGCCTGTAGGAATATCCCTTGATGATACCGGGGATAAGGAAGAGGCAGCTCCATTATATCAGGAAAAGATCCCTTAAGAACAGGGTTCCTACATTATTCATCCAGGAGGGACTAAAGCCTCTGGAAAGGTCTCCCAGTTCTCCGGGTGCATCTGTGTTCCTTAAGAAGAAGTTCTGACAGCCAACCTCCAGGGGATTTAACACAAAGATATCCAGCACCAGGCCGACAACGGCAACCACAAGAACAGTCCCGAGGATAGCAAGCACTATGGCTGTGACCGTTTCGCTATCAAGCCCCAGCTCCTTAAAGCTGTTGGCGGCTTCCGAAGCGGAGCTGCCTGCGGATGATCCCATGGATCCTCCCGTTGCGGCGCCTCCCACTACAGAAAGTATGAAGGATACCACCAGAGCGATACCGTAGTTTGCTTTCATGGCAGCCTTGCCCTTTGCTTTTAATTCACTTCCGTTCCACATATTGTTTCCTCCCTATGGTGTTTTTTTAACAGGAAAGTTATATCACAGTTTGACAAATATGTATAGTTAAGAGTCTTAAAGACTCAGGATAAACGCAAAATGTATCTGCCGGTCCGATGACTCTTTAAAAAGGGCGGTTAATCTGATATACTCATCTACAAAGCTTTTTTTCGGGAGAGAGATGGAATGGCTACGAAAAATGATACGGAAGTGCTTATCGGCGGGAAGGTTTTTACACTGTCCGGATATGAGAGTGAAGAATACCTGCAGAGGATCGCAGCGTACATAAACGGAAAGATCTCCGAATACAGTAAGATCGACAGTTATTCCAGGCAGAGTATAGATGTGCAGAATATCCTTCTGCAGCTTAATATCGCGGATGACTATTTTAAGGCAAGAGAGAAGCTGGAAGTATTGAAGAGCACCTCCGAAGATAAGGATAAAGAGCTTTATGATGTGAAGCACGAGCTTATCACCACTCAGATAAAGCTTAAGAGTCTGGAGGAATCCCTGCAGAAATTAAGGGATGAGAATAACGAGAACCAGAAGAAGATCGTGAAGCTGGAGACGGAGCTGGGACTCATGTCGGAAGAAGATGAGTTCCTGGATGACCTGCCCGAAGGCGAGGCCGAAAGTCTGACAGAGGGGGCTGCTCCGAAGGCTGTCAGAAGTGCGGAGGCTCCTGCCCGCAAAGCAAGAAGAAAAAGGCATTGAGTAGGGATCCCGGAAAAAGAGCCGAACTGTTATCTCCGGCGGGAGATCCGGAGTGTTTTTATGCGGCGATGAATGCCGGAGCCGATGCGGTCTACGCAGGTCTCAAACGTTTCGGGGCAAGAAATTACGCCTGTAATTTTACTGTCGAACAGTTTGTTTCAGCTATAGACTATGCCCATTTATTCGGTAAAAAGCTTTACCTCACTTTGAACATACTTATGAAGGATGCAGAGCTGGAAGAAGTGGATGACTGCATCCGCCCCCTGTATAAAGCCGGTCTGGACGGCGTCATAGTACAGGATATCGGGCTTATTTCCCATATAATAAAGGAATATCCTCTTCTTGATGTGCACGTGAGTACCCAGGCCTTTGTTACGGGTGTTTACGGGGCATCCCTGTATAAGAAAATGGGGGCAAAGAGGGTGGTGCCTGCCAGAGAGCTCTCCCTTAAGGAGATAAGCCTTATAAGGGAAAAGGCGGATATAGAGGTGGAGTGCTTTATCCACGGAGCCATGTGCTATTCCTATTCCGGAATGTGCCTTATGTCCTCGTTTCTGGGAGGACGGAGCGGGAACAGGGGGTGCTGCGCCGGACCCTGCAGACAGCCATATAACGGCGGTGATTACATTCTGTCCATGAAGGATCTCTGTACCGTAAAGGATCTTCCTTCCCTTCTGGAAGCCGGAGTTGACAGCTTAAAGATAGAGGGCAGGATGAAGTCAAAGGAATATGTATACGCGGTAACGAAGATATACAGGGAGTTTCTGGACGGCTATTATGAAAAGGGGATCAGAAAGGCGGAGGATGGCACCGTTAAGGAGCTGAGCTCCCTTTATTCAAGGAGCGGACTTAACAGCGGATACCTCTATTCCCATAACGGCGGCGAAATGATCACAAGGGAGAGGGGAAGCTATACCACCGAACTTCCCGGGATCAGTGGTATTAAGGAAAAAAAGCTGGAGGCTTCCTGCGAGGCGGTTTTCAGGAAGGGAAAAGAGGCTTTTATAAGGCTTAAGTATAATGGCTTTGAGGGTAAATTAAGCTACGGGAAGGTGGAGGAGGCAAAGAACAGGCCCCTTTCCCCCGGGGAGATGGAAAAGCAGTTAAAGAAGACCGGAAACAGTCCCTTTGTATTTACCGATATAAGGATAGAAGCGGATAAGGATGTTTTTATGCCTCTTTCCCTGATAAACGAGCTGAGGAGGAAGGGGATAGAGGCCCTGGAGGAGGATATGCTGCATGTATACAGACGTTCTCTTTGAATCCGCTAATTGCGGGGAAAAAGCCTTCAGACTCCTGGAGAAAAAGGGGATCGTTGATAACATTAGATATTTTATCTCTCCCGCAAGGCCTTCAGGACTTGACAGGGAACACTTTGTGCTGCTTTTGCCCTATGTGATGCGGGCCGGAAATGAGAGCAGGATAAAAGCCATGACTGAGAGGGAAGAACCCTTAAGGATCATGGTCAGGAACATTGAGGAACTTGGGTATTTGAATACCCTTGACAGCATTCCCCATATCATTTCCGATTCCTGTCTCTACAGCTTCAACGGCCTTAGCCGGGAGACCCTTAAGGAACTGAATGTATCAGAGGACACCCTGCCGCTGGAGCTGAATTTCAATGAGCTTAATAGAAGGGGATGCAGGGGGTCGGTGATGGTGATCTACGGCAGGATCCCCATGATGGTATCCGCCCAGTGTACCCATAAGACCGCTTCGGGCAGCTGCAGAAAGGCAGAAGAAGGGTTCTTTAACCATATAACCGACAGGAAGGGTGTGAGATTTCCCGTCAGGGCAGAGTGCGGCAGCTGTTATAATGTGATATATAATTCCGTGCCGCTCTCTCTTTTTAAGGAGATCCGGGATATAAAGAAGCTTGAGCCCTCAGCGTTGAGACTGGATTTCACCACGGAGAGTCCGGAGGAGGCGGCTCTTATCATCGAAGGATTTCTTGGGAACGGGCTCCGGGAAGACGGGGAAAAGCTCATTCCCGCTTATACAAAAGGACATTTCAGGAAGGGAGTAATATAGGCTTGTCAGGAGTAGTATTGGGACTGTCCAGATATGTGCTGTGCATTTTCTCTGCCTTCTTTACTTTTCACTGCTTTCTGGTACCGCAGCCGGGAGAGAAGGGCGAAAAGGGGGCTGCAGCATTTCAGGCATTTTTTCTGATAATAATCCATATCGTTTCCTTTACCGTACTCTATTTCAGGACCGGGGATCCTGAGAGCCTGTATTACTGCGCTCTGCAGGAGGTCATGATCATAGGATACCTGGTGCTTATGAGGGTTCTCTATCCGGGGTGCAGCTCACTTCTTATCAACAATATGCTGTTTTTCCTTTCGGTGGGGCTTATCCTTCTTTACAGGCTTTCTCCCGATGATCATATGCGGCAGTTTGTGATAGCGGCAGCTTCACTGGCTCTGTCTCTGCCGGTCCCCTGGCTGGTAAAAAAGGTAAAGGAACCCTGGAAGTATACTTACGGTTTCGGCCTTTCCGGCCTGATCCTCATCTTTTTTGTGCTCATAGTGGGGAGAGTGACAAGGGGATCCAGACTTTCTATTTCGGTAGCAGGTGTTTCTTTTCAACCCTCGGAATTTGCTAAGGTCCTCTTTATTCTCTTTCTTGCAGGTATTTTTTCCGAGGACTGTTTTTTCGGGGAAAGCAGGAAGGACAAGGAGCTGAGACTTATAAATATCGGCGCCGGGGGACTCTTTGCCCTGGCCTATATCCTCATAATGATCCTCACAAAAGACCTTGGAGGAGCGGCCATATTCTTTGTGATCTTTGTTATGATGCTCTATCTGGCGGTAAAAAAGATCTATGTGCCCTTACTTGCCTTCCTTTTCGGCGGGGCGGGGATAGCGGTCTGCTACAAGGTCTTTCCCCATGTCAGGAACCGTTTCTTAGCCTGGACAGATCCCTTTTCGTACATAGAAGGACAGGGCTATCAGATAACACAGTCTCTTTTTGCCATCGGAACGGGGAGCTGGTTCGGAATGGGATTAAATGAAGGATCTCCGGAGAAGATACCTATTGTGGAGAGGGATTTTATCTTTGCCGCTCTGGCGGAAGAGATGGGCTGCATTTTTGCTCTCTGCTTTATCCTCATATGCATAAGTACCTTCCTTGTGATCATAAATACCGCTATGAGGAAGAAGGATCCCTATTACAGAATGGTGGCTCTGGGGATATCCGTATGCTATGCCTTTCAGGTTTTCCTGAATTTAGGAGGAGTAACGAAGTTCATACCCCTGACGGGGGTAACCCTGCCGCTCACAAGCTACGGAGGTTCCTCACTCCTTGCTACGGTAGTGATGTTTGCCATAGTCCAGGGTATTTTGCTGTTATGAAGGGCTGAGCTGCAGGGGATGGTTTTACAGACTTATTTACATAACGGGTGAGATTATATTTTGTTTGAAACCAGAGAAGAACTGAATAGAAACAGGGAGCTTCGCTTTGTCATGTACCTTTTTGTTGCTGCCTTTTTTGCGGTGACGGCTGCTTTCTGCATATATGTGGCCTTCAATTCCAGAAAAGCCATAAACAGCTCCTACAATATGAGACAGGCCAATCTGGAAAAGAAAGTCATAAGGGGCATGATCTTTTCCTCCAAGGGGGATATCCTGGCAGAGGAGGCTCTGAATAAGGAAAATGTTGAAGTCCGCTACTATCCCTATAAGGAGCTTTTTGCCCATGCCGTTGGATTCTCCACTCACGGCCGCAGCGGAGCGGAATATGAAGCAAATATCGCCCTCCTTACCAGCAATGCGCCTGTCAGGGAGAGGCTTGAAAAGGAGATGTCGGGGATCAGGAATTACGGGGACAATGTCTATACCACCTATGATCTTGATCTGCAGAAGACTGCCTATGATGCCCTGGGTGTCTATAAAGGAGCTGTCATCGTAACCGAGGTAAAGACCGGAAGGATACTTGCCATGGTATCAAAGCCGGATTTCAATCCCAATACTGTATCTGAAAACTGGGCGGAGATATCTGCCGACACCGATAATTCTCCCCTTTTGAACCGGGCCCTGCAGGGGCTTTATCCTCCGGGTTCCACCTTTAAGATCGTGACCCTTCTGGAGTACATCAAGGAATATCCCGACAGTTACGAGGATTTCCGCTTTACCTGCAACGGCAGCTTCATCTGCGGAAACAGCAGGATAAACTGCTACCACAACTCGGTCCACGGTAAACTGTACTTAAGGGATGCCTTTGAAAAATCATGCAACAGCGCCTTTGCGGATATAGGGACCCTCCTTAATCTGGACCGTTTTCATGAGACTGCAGAGGAACTCCTGTTCAATGAGGAACTGCCCTTTAACGTTCCCTATAAAAAGGGGAGCTTTGTACTGTCCTCGGCCTCCGGGGAAGAGGAGATCCTGCAGAGCGCCATTGGTCAGGGAAATACCCTTATGAGCCCTGCCCACATAAACATGATAACATGCGCTATCGCTAACGGCGGTATACTGATGAAGCCTTATCAGATCGAGAAAGTGGAGAATTACAGGGGAAGCCCGGTACAGTCCTATGAACCCCGGGAGTATAAGAGGCTTATGTCTGAGAAACAGGCAGATATCGTTAAGGAATTCATGATCGGTGTGGTCAATAACGGTACAGGTAAAAAGCTTAAGGATCTGGAATACGAAGTTGCCGGGAAGACCGGTTCCGCAGAGTTCGGAAAGGTGAAAGGGAACAGCCACTCATGGTTTACCGGTTTTTCCGATCCCTATGATCCGGATATCGCCGTTACCGTGCTGATGGAAGGAGCCGGAAGCGGCAGCGACTATGCCGTACCGGTGGCCAAAAGG